>NZ_JBFAIU010000004.1:0-72047 GCF_040654855.1 Asanoa sp. NPDC050611 | reverse complement strand
CCAGCGCACCCGCCAGATGGTCACGACCGCCGCGTCGGTCGTCTGGATCACGGTGGGCACCGAGGTCGAGGCGCTCCAGCAGGAATACACCTGGACCGCCGGGCATTGACCTGATCAGAAACGTGATCGACGCGCCGACCGCGCGGGGCAACCCGAGGTGTCGAACCTGGCCATCCCCATGTACCGTAAGAGCCACGAGAGATGCCTGACGTCATCGGGGCCCGCCTTCGTGCTGCCCCGAATTCTGTGCGAGGGGGTCGAGCCATGGGGCGCGGCCGTGCTAAGGCCAAGCAGACAAAGGTGGCCCGGGAGTTGAAGTATCACTCCCCGAACACCGACCTCGCCGCTTTGCAGCGAGAACTCGGCGGCCACAGCCAGTCGGACCACGACTTCGACGACGACTACAGCAACAGCTATGTCGACGACGAAGACGAGGACGACAACGCAGAAGACGACGCTTCCAACAACTGGTCGTCTCGCTCCCGCTGACCCCCAGGTCATCAACGAGCACGCGGTGGTAACCCGCGTGCTCGCCCGTGTCCGAGGGGGTCAGCGGGATGCGCTGGCCCGAGGGGCGTGCTCGTCAGCGGGGGCGGTTATTCCAGTTGTAGAACGTCGGGATGTTCTCGAAGTGGTTCCAGGCGCACACCGCACCGCCGGCCGGATCGGCCGCCTCGGCGCGTAGCTTGCGCGCCTGTTCCGCCTCGGACAGCAACGCGGTCAGCCCTGCCCGTGCGCCGGCGACGCGCCCCGCCAGGTCCCCCAGGCCGGCCTCGGCGTCCTCGGCCTGCTCAGACGGCTGAAGACTGGTGGTCTCGGGCATGCTGCAACACCCCTTCCAGTAGGCGGATCTTGCTGTTGCGGCAGTGGTCGGTTTCGGTCGTATCGAACCGACCGTGCTCGAAATAGCGGTTCGCCGCGTGTGCACCGCCGCAGAAACCGAAGTAGGGGCAGCTCGCTCGGCAGGCTTCCACGCCGTCGAGGAACTCGGCGACCCAGGGCGTGCGCCGGTGCGCACCGGCGATGATCTCGGTAAGGGGCGTCGTAAGGACGTTGCCGCTGCTGAAGTCGCCGTGCCGGGCGTCCTGGAACCCGGCCAGCTCCGGCGACAGCAGCACCACGGAGCCGTCGTAGGCCACGGTGGGAATCGGGTCGAGCTGGCGTGGCAGCACGCTGTCGGCGGTGTCGGTCAGCACGGCCTCGGTGTAGCGCAGCGACCACTCGATCTCGCGCACGTGGATCCGCGGCTCCGCTCGCCAGGCGGTGACCAGCTCGGCCCAGAAGTCGACGACCTGGCCGGCCGGGTGGGCGTTGCCGCGGGTGTTGGTGCCCTCGGTCTCCTCGATGTTGATGCCGAGGACGTCGCAACCGAGGTCGAGGAAGTAGCGGTAGAGCTCGGCCGCCCGGCCCGGCGCGGGGTCGGAGACCACGCAGAGGGCAGAGAAGCCGATGCCGTGGGCGCGGAGCGTCTCGATGCCCCGGACGATCCGGTCGTACGCCGGCCGCCCGCCCCGGGTCACCCGATCGCCGTTGCGCTCCCGCGGGCCGTCGACGCTCACGCTGACCCGGATCTCGTGCTCCGCGAAGAACTCGCACCAGGCCGGGTCGATCAGCGTCGCGTTGGTCTGCACGTGATGCTCGACGCCCGGGTCGAACGGCGCGAGCAGCGCGGCGAAGTGGTCGCGCCCGGCGGCCAGCGGCTCACCGCCGTGCCAGACCACCGAGAACCGGCCGTCCTGCGCCCAGCGATTGACCGGGCCGGCCACCGCGGCGGCTACGTCGACCGCCATCTTCCGGTCGGCGGACCGGAACGGAAGGTAGCAGTAGGCACAGTCGAGGTTGCACAGCGTCGTGGGCTGCATAACCACGTAGGAGGGCACGGGGGCGATGCCGCGCATACCGGTGAACTGGGCCCGCCGGACAACCACCCGCCCTCCTCTCCCCGTCGAGGTGTCGAGGCAGGACTTTAGGTTAGGCGGCGCTGGCCAATCGGGTAAGGCCCAATCAGGTAGGCGAATGATCACACGGGTGCGGCCGAAGGGTCAGCCGCGCGTGTGCTGCCCGATCATCTGAACGGTCCCCGTGCCTTCGATGATCTCGCCGGCCTGCCAGGCGTCGATGCCGCGGCCCGTGAGGAAAGCGAGCGCCCGGTCGGCGTCCTCGGCGGAGACGATGGCGAACATGCCGACGCCCATGTTGAAGGTCGACTCCATCTCCGGGTCTTCGATGCGGCCCTTGGACTGGACCAGGTCGAAGATGGGCTGCGGCTTCCAGGTCGACCGGTTGACCACGGCGTCGACGTGCTCCGGGAGCACGCGCACGAGGTTGCCCGGGATGCCGCCGCCGGTGACGTGGGCCAGCGCCCGGACCTCGGCCTCCTCGATCAGCTTGAGGCAGTCGCGGGCGTAGATCTTGGTCGGCGTGAGCAGCTCCTCGCCGAGGGTGCGCTGCTTGCCGAAGTCGTCCACCACCGTGTCGAGCCGCATCCGGCCGGCGCCGAGCAGCACGTGGCGGACCAGCGAGTAGCCGTTGGAGTGCAGGCCGGACGAGCGCATCGCGATCACGACGTCGCCGACCTCGACCCGGTCGCGGCCGAGGATCTCGCTCTCCTCCACCACGCCGACGCCGGTCGCCGACAGGTCGTACTCGTCGGGGCGTAGGACGCCCGGGTGCTCGGCCGTCTCGCCGCCGAGCAGCGCGCAGCCCGCGTACCGGCAGCCGTCGGAGATGCCGGCGCCGATCTCGGCGACCTTGTCGGGCACGACCTCGCCGCAGGCGATGTAGTCGAGCAGGAACAGCGGCTCGGCGCCGCACGCGACCAGGTCGTCGACGACCATCGCGACCAGGTCGATGCCGACCGTGTCGTGGATGTCGAGCTGCTGCGCGATCACCAGCTTGGTGCCGACGCCGTCGGTCGACGAGGCCAGGATCGGGTTCTTGTAGCGCTTGGTGTCGAGCCGGAACAGGCCGGCGAAGCCACCGAGGTCACCGAGCACCTCGGGGCGCTGGGCCCGGGCCACCTTGCTCTTGAGCAGCTCGACCGCGCGCTCGCCCGCGTGGATGGAGACGCCGGCGTCGGCGTACGTCACTGTGCGCTTGCGACCGGTCCGCCCGCCGGCCGTCCATGGCTGGAGGCCTTCCGAGCCAGAGGTGTTGGCCGGGCCGCCGCCCCGCTCAGTAACGTGCGTCACGATTTCTCCCTTTAACGCCTGACGCGCGGTGTCTCGGTGGAGACGCCGGCTAGGAACGGTGCGTGCCGCCGCCGTTGGAGCTGGCCGCCAGCCGCTGCGCGACCAACTGGTCGCTCGCCGCCGGACGCTCGGCTCCGCCATCGTTGCGCTGCTCGGCTTCGGCGTCGACCCGCCGGGCGACGCCTTCGAGCACGTGCTTGCCGATCAGGTTGCCGGCCGGCAGCGGGATCGGGTAGTCCCCATCGAAACACGCGCGGCACAAGCGCGTCTTCGGCTGCTCGGTCGCGGCCACCAGACCGCCGAGTGATACGTATCCCAACGAGTCGGCGCCGATCGAGCGTCGGATGCCGTCGTTGTCGAGGCCGTTGGCCAGCAGCTCCGCGCGGGTCGCGAAGTCGATCCCGTAGAAGCACGGCCAGTTGACCGGCGGCGAGGAGATGCGCACGTGCACCTCGAGCGCGCCGGCTTCGCGGAGCATCCGGACGATCGCCCGCTGCGTGTTGCCCCGCACGATGGAGTCGTCGACCACCACGATCCGCTTGCCGCGGATGTTTTCCCGCAGTGGGTTGAGCTTGAGCCGGATGCCCAGCTGGCGCAGGGTCTGCGACGGCTGGATGAAGGTGCGCCCGACGTAGGCGTTCTTCACCAGGCCCGAGCCGTAGGTGATGCCCGACTCGGCCGCGTAGCCGATCGCGGCCGGCGTGCCCGACTCGGGCACCGGGATCACCATGTCGGCCTCGACCGGGTGCTCCTTGGCGAGCTGCCGGCCGATCTGCACCCGGGCCGCGTGCACGTTGCGCCCGGCGATCGTGGTGTCGGGGCGCGCGATGTAGACGTATTCGAACAGGCAGCCCTTGGGCTCCGGCGCGGCGAACCGCGACGAGCGCAGGCCGTCCTCGTCGATCGCGAGCAGCTCGCCCGGCTCGACCTCACGGACGAAGCTGGCGCCGACGATGTCGAGCGCCGCCGTCTCGCTGGCCACCACCCAGCCCCGCTCGAGCCGGCCGAGCACCAGCGGGCGCACGCCGTGGGCGTCGCGGGCCGCGTAGAGCGTGGTCTCGTCCATGAACACGAAGCTGAACGCGCCGCGCAGCGTCGGCAGCACCTCGAGCGCGGCGGCCTCGACGGACATGTCGGGGCGGCCGGCGAGCAGCGCGGTCACCAGCGCGGTGTCGGAGGTGGTGGCGGGGTCCGTGGGCAGGCCGCGGTCGGCGACCTCGCGGGCCAGCTCGGCGGTGTTGACCAGGTTGCCGTTGTGCGCCAGGGCGATGGTCGTGCCCGCACTGGTGGCACGGATCGTCGGCTGCGCGTTCTCCCAGGTCGAACCACCGGTGGTGGAGTAACGCGTGTGACCGATGGCGAGGTGGCCGCGCAGGCTGGCCAGGGTCGGCTCGTCGAAGACCTGGGCGACCAGGCCGAGGTCCTTGTAGACCACGACGCCCGAGCCGTCGCTCACGGCGATGCCCGCCGCTTCCTGGCCACGGTGCTGCAGGGCGTAGAGCCCGAAGTAGGTCAGCTTCGCGACCTCTTCACCCGGCCCCCAGACACCGAAGACACCGCAAGCATCTTGCGGGCCGGGCCGTTGGGGGTCGAGGTCCTGGCTCAACCGGCCGTCGCCTCGGGGCACCTGGCGCTCCTCGCTGCTGAACTTCCTGGCACGTCTTGCTCGGGCCAGTGTACGCGAGTTCGCGCCGGTCACAGCGGGCCACCTTGAGCGCGCGGACCGTCAGGGAATCCCTTCGGGCGACCCTTCCCTTCTCGTGGGTTTTGCGCCGACCAACGGTCCAGGCGCCTTAGAGATCTGGCTGTCCGGGCAGATATGGGGAGAGGTCGGCCCGGTTTCCGCTGGCCTTGATCCTGCCGGCGGCCAGCGCCTCGGCCCACGGCAGCCGGCCGGTCGCGACCAGAATCCAGGTCACACCGTCCATTTCGACCACGTTTGAGGGGGTACCACGGGTATGTCGTGGTCCGGGAACGCATTGCACGGCACCGTAAGGTGGGACCCGCACTTCGACCGAGCGGCCGGGAGCCCGCTTGGCGAGGTCGGTCAGCAGCGCACGCACAGCGTCACGGAGAGTGGTTTTCTCGGGGCTCCCCCCGGCGTCGAGAACGGCTAGGGCAGCCGCGACCGCTGGTGACTTATTGTGCGCAGGGGACATGACGGGACGATACGACCTTCTCGCGTCCTAGTTCCTTCGGCCCCTGGGTCGCGCTGACCCCGTCGGGCAAGGCATAGTGACCGACGGTGTACTCGTTCGGGGGTGAGACCGGAAGGCGGTGGACGTGACAACACACCGACGAGCCTGGCGCGTACGGGCCGGTGTGGTCGTGGCGCTGAGTGCTGGCGCACTGGTCACCTTTTTTCCTAGCCCCGCTCAGGCGGCACCGCCGACGGTGTCGATCAGCGTTTCCAACGGCTCGCTATCGCCCGGGGAGAACGCGACCGTTCGGATCACGATCCAGAACAACAACCCGCAGCAGCAGGGTGGCGGCAACAACCGGCAGACGGCCACCGTCCGGGTCTCCACCAGCTTCGGCGAGCTGAGCTGCTCCCAGAACTGCGACGGCGACATCGACATCGACGCCGGCGACAGCGAGCAGGTCACCTCCCGCGTGACGGCGGGCAACGTCGCCGACGGCCAGACCAAGTCCGGCCAGGTCGTCGTCCAGGTCACGATCAACGGCGAGAACGGCCAGGCGACCCGGGACATGACGGTCCGCGGCCGTCAGCAGCAGGCCCCGCCGCCGGTGGAAACGGTCAGGACGATCACCGGCAAGGTCGTCAACCAGTCCGACGGCAAGCCGGTCAACGGCGCGTACGTCGCCTTGAACGACGGCGCCAACAACTTCTTCGACACGCTCACCAACTCGAGCGGCACGTACCGCTTCGAAGGCTCCGAGCGCAAGCCCATCGTGCCGGGCCGCATCACCATCGGCGCGTCGAAGGAAGACATCAAGGACACCAAGTCGATCACCGTCAACGCCGGCCAGAACGCCAGCGGGGTCAACCTGAGCCTGAAGCTCAAGGTCGAGCCCACCGCGACCGCGTCCGCCGTCCCCACCGAGGACGCGCCGCTCGAGGACGAGGCGACCGACGAGCCGAGCGACTCCGCGATCGCGGCTGAACCGGCCGGCAACTCGGAGGACGGCGGCGGCTTCGGCAACTGGCTGGTCGTGCTCGGCGGCGGTCTGCTGGTCGCGTTCGGTGTCGGCGGCATCGTCTGGGTGATGCTGCGCCGCAAGGAGAGCGATGACCCCGACGACCAGACCTCGACCACGGGCGTACGCCCGGCGGTGCCGATGGGCGGCGGCGCGGCGGCATACCGCGGCGGCGACGACGCGACCCGGATCGCCGGGCCCGGCGGCGGCGCCATGGCCGACGCACCGACCATGCTGCACAGCCGCGCGCCGATGGACGAGTTCCCGGACCCCTACGGCGCGCCGATGCCGCCGCAGGCACCGACCTACGGGGCGCAGCAGCCCGGCTGGGACGGCGGCGCCGGCTACGGCCAGCCCACCCAGGTCGGCGGCTACGACCAGGCCACGCAGATGTACGGCGGCGCGGCACCCACCCAGTTCGGCAACGCGCCGGGTTCGGGTGGCGGCTACGGCGCCGGCGGCTACCCCGACGCGCCCGGCTCGGGTGGCGGCGGCTACGGCGGCGCGCCGGCCTCGGGCGGCGGCTACGGTGCCGGCCAGGGCGGTTATCCGCAGGGCGGCGGCTACGGCGGCGGCCAGGCCTTCGACGAGCCGACCGGCCGCTACGAGCCGGCGTCCGGCGGCGGTGGCTACGGCGGCCGTGACAACGGCTACGGTGCCGGTCCGAGCGGCGGCAACAACGGCTACGGCGGCGCGCCCAGCGGCGGCTACGGAGACGAGCGCGGTTACGAGCCCAACGGCTACGACCAGGGCGGCGGCAACGGTTACGGCTCCGCCCCGCGGGGCGGCTACGACCAGGGCCAGGGCCGGGGCGGCTACGAGGGCGGCGGCTACGGCGGCGGCCAGGGTGGCGGCTACGACGAGACCCGCGGCTACCCGCCGCAGGGCGCCGGCGGCGACTACGGCCGTGGCGGTGGCTACGAGGGCGGTGCCGGCTACGACCGGGTGCCCGAGCAGCGGGGCGGCGGCAACTACGACAACCCCAACGGCGGCTACGACGACCGCGGCGAGTACTACGAAGGCCAGAACGGCGGCGGCGACGGCCGTGGGGCCCGGCACGGCGGCGGCGGTCGCGGTGGCGACCGGCGCGAGCTGGGCTGGCTCGACGACTGACCAGTCAACGCAACGAAGAAGGGGGCCGCGGTCGCGGCCCCCTTCTTCGTATGCGAATCAGTCAGTCCTCGACCGGCAGCGACGCACCGAACAGCTTCGGCATCGTCGCGGTGTGCGCCTCGCGCAGCTCGGCGAGCGGCACCGAGAACTGGCCGCGGATCTCGAGCGCCTCGTTCTGCCCGTCGGTCACGCCGATCGGGGTCCACGACACGCCCTGCTCCGCGCAGAGCCCGGTGAACGCCTTCTCGTGCCCGCGCGGCACGGACACCACGGCCCGGCCGGCCGACTCGCTGAACAGGTAGACGAACGGCATCGAGCCCGCGGAGAACTCCTCCGGCAGCGCGATCCGGGCGCCCACGCCGTTGCGCAGGCAGGCCTCGACCAGCACCTGAGCCAGGCCGCCGTCGGAGACGTCGTGCGCCGCGCTCAGGTGGCCGACCCGGGCCGCCTCGGCCAGCACCTGCGCCAGCGCCCGCTCCTTGGCCAGGTCGACCTTGGGCGGAACGCCGCCGAGGTGCTCGTGGGTCACCCAGGCCCACTCGGAGCCGGACAGCTCGTTGGCCGTCTCGCCGAGCAGGAAGATCAGGTCACCGTCGCCGGTCGCCGGCTTGGCGAAGCCGATCGGCACGCGGTCGGCCACGTCGTCGATCACGCCGAGCACGCCGACCACTGGCGTCGGGTGGATCGCCGCGGCGCCGGTCTGGTTGTAGAAGCTCACGTTGCCGCCGGTCACCGGGATGCCCAGCTCGAGGCAGCCGTCGGCCAGGCCGCGGACGGCCTCGGCGAACTGCCACATGACGGCCGGGTCCTCGGGCGAGCCGAAGTTGAGGCAGTTGGTCACCGCGACCGGCTTGGCACCGGTGACGGCCACGTTGCGGTAGCTCTCGGCCAGCGCCAGCTTCGCGCCGTTGTACGGGTCGAGCCGGGCGAACCGGCCGTTGCCGTCGACCGAGAGCGCGACGCCGAGCCCGCTGTGCTCGTCGACCCGGATCAGGCCGGCGTCCTCGGGCTGAGCCAGCACGGTGTTGCCGAGCACGTAGCGGTCGTACTGCTCGGTGACCCACGACTTGTCGCAGAGGTTCGGCGAGCCGACCATCCGCAGCAGCGTCGCCTTCAGGTCGTCCGGCGTGGCCGGCCGCGGCAGCGTCTCGGCCCGGTCGGCCTGCAGCAGGATCAGGTCGGCGGGCTCGCGCATCGGCCGGGCGTAGACCGGGCCGTCGTCGGCCAGCGAGGCCGGCGGCACGTCGACCACGAGGTGGTCGCGCCAGGTGATCCGCAGCCGGCCCGGCAGGCCGCTGACCTCGGACGGGGTGACCTCGCCGATCGCGGTCGCCAGCACGCCCCACTTCTCGGCCACGGCGAGCACCGCGTCGAGCTGCTCGGGCTTGACGATCAGCAGCATCCGCTCCTGCGACTCGCTGGCCAGGATCTCGTGCGGCTCCATGGACGGCTCGCGCAGCGGCACCCGCTCCAGCCACACCCGCATGCCGGTGCCGGCCGCGGCCGCGGTCTCGGTCAGCGCGCAGGTCAGGCCGGCGCCGCCGAGGTCCTGGATGCCGACGACCAGGTTGGCGTCGTAGAGCTCCAGGCAGGCCTCGATCAGCAGCTTCTCGGTGAACGGGTCGCCGACCTGCACCGACGGGCGGCGCGCCTGGCTGCCGTCGTCGAAGGTCGCGCTGGCCAGCACGGACACGCCGCCGATGCCGTCGCGGCCGGTCTTGGCACCCATCAGCACCACGATGTTGCCGGGGCCGGCGGCGTCCTTCTTCTGCAGCCGGTCGACCGGCAGCACGCCCACGCAGAGCGCGTTGACCAGCGGGTTGCCCTGATAGGTCGGGTCGAAGACGACCTCGCCGCCGACGTTGGGCAGGCCGAGGCAGTTGCCGTAGCCGCCGATGCCGGCGACGACGCCGGGCAGCACCCGGGCGGTGTCCTCGTGGTCGGCCGCACCGAACCGCAGCGGGTCCATCACGGCGACCGGCCGGGCGCCCATCGCGAGGATGTCGCGGACGATGCCGCCGACACCGGTCGCGGCGCCCTGGTAGGGCTCGACGAAGCTCGGGTGGTTGTGCGACTCGACCTTGAAGGTCACCGCGATCTCGTCGGAGATCTTGATGACGCCGGCGTTCTCGCCGATGCCCGCGAGCATCCGGTCGCTCGGCGGCTGCTTCTCGCCGAACTGGCGCAGGTGCACCTTGCTCGACTTGTACGAGCAGTGTTCGCTCCACATGATCGAGTACATCGCCAGCTCGGACTGGGTCGGCCGGCGGTCGAGGATGCCGCGGATCCGCTCGTACTCGTCGTCGCGCAGGCCCAGCTCGGCGAACGGCTGCAGCTCACCGGCGGTTTCGCCGGCCCGCTCGACCGTGTCGGGGCCGTTGCGGCCGTCGTACGACGCCACCTGTGCCGGCAACGATTTCTCTTCCGCCTCGCTCGACGCTGTGTCGGGCTGAGTTGTCATGCCGAGGCCCCCGCCAGGTGCTTGAGAATCGAGGTGAAGAAGCCCAACCCGTCGAGCGACGGACCGGTCAGTGCCTCGATCGCGTGCTCAGGGTGGGGCATGAGCCCGACGACGTTGCCGGCCTCGTTGGTGACCCCGGCGATGTCCCGCTCGGAGCCGTTGGGGTTGCCACGCAGGTAGGTGGCCACGATCCGGTTCTCGGCAGCCAGCGCGTCGAGCGTCGCCCGGTCGGCGACGTAACGCCCCTCACCGCTCTTGAGCGGGACCAGGATCTCCTGGTCGGCCTCGAACGAGTTCGTCCACGCGGTGCTGGCCGCGTCGACCCGCAGCCACTGGTCGCGGTTGCGGAAGTGGAGGTGGCTGTTGCGGGTGAGGGCACCGGGCAGCAGGTGGGCCTCGCAGAGGATCTGGAAGCCGTTGCAGATGCCGAGGACCGGCAGGCCGCCGCGGGCGCCGTCGATGATCGACTCCATCACGGGCGCGAACCGGGCGATCGCTCCGGTGCGCAGGTAGTCGCCGTAGGAGAAGCCGCCGGGCAGCACCACGGCGTCGACGCCATGCAGGTCGCTGTCGCCGTGCCACAGCCGCACCGCTTCGCCGCCGGCGACCCGGACGGCCCGGGCGGCGTCACCGTCGTCCAGCGAGCCGGGGAAGGTCACGACACCGATGCGGGCACTCATGACGGCTCACCCGCCGGGACCGCGTCCTCGGCAACCTCCTGGATCGTGAAGTCCTCGATCACCGGGTTGGCGAGCAGCTTGTCGGCGATCTCGCGGACCCGCTCGGGATCCGCGGCGCCGGTGAACTCGATCTCGATGCGCCGGCCGATGCGCACGGAGGAGACATCGCTGATGCCGAGCCGTGGCAGCGCGTTGGCTACCGCTTGGCCCTGAGGATCGAGAATCTCCGGCTTGAGCATGACGTCGACGACGACGCGAGCCACTGGGCACTCCTGACTTTCGTACGCGGTAAGCGCGCCAAGAGTACCCGGTAGATAGACGTTGACCGGCACCCGCCCACGGCTTGGAACAGGCATTACGCGCGTAGCGCCTCGACCGTCGTGAGCGCTGCGAGCACCAGACAGATACCGGCGGCAACATATCGGATCAACGACAACTTGACCCTCTTCCGCAGCCAGCGGCCGAGCAGCACGGCGGCGCCGGAGACGACGATCAGCGCCAGCCACGACCCGATGAAGACCGGAATGGGATTTCGGCCACTCGCCACCAGGCCGGCCGTCAGCAACTGCGACAGGTCACCCCATTCGGCGGTGAACAGGACGACGAAGCTGGCCGCCGCGGCCCGCAGGCCGGTGCGCCGCTCCTGTACGCGGCCCGCGTACTCCTGTTGCTCCTGGTCCTCGCGTTCCTGCCCGGACTTGCGCGCACCGCGGAAGAGCACGATCGCGCCGGCCAGGAACAGCCCCGCCGCGACGAGCGCGACCGGGCGTTCGGGCAGCCGGGAGATCAGCGTCCCCGCGCCGACCGCGACCGCGCACTGCACACCGAACGCGGCGACCACCCCCAACCACACCGGGAGCGGCGGATACCGCGTGCTCAGCACGAGCGTCGCGACGAACGTCTTGTCGGGCAGTTCGACCGGCAGGATCAGCGCGAACGCCGTGACCGCGACGATGAAGAACTCCATCCCCGCCAACGCTAATCATCACGGGGTCGTATGACCTGGATTTGATGATTGCGAATACGTCGATATCACAATAGCGTCTCGGGCAGTCCGATCCACCCCCCCTCGGATAGGAGCCCAGATGCGCACCCGCCTCACCCTGGCCGCGCTCGCCATCGGCCTCACCGGAGCCTTCCTCGCGCCCAGCGCGGCCGGCGCCGCACCCGTCGCGCCCACCGGCCCGGAGCAGATCATCGGTGGCAGCACCGTCGCGTCGGCCCCGTGGGCCGCGGCCGTGTTCAGCAACGGCTCGTTCACCTGCTCGGGCACGATCATCGCGTCGACCTGGGTGCTCACCGCCCGCCACTGCATCAGCGGCACGATGTCGGTGCGGGTCGGCAGCGTCAACCGGGGCTCCGGCGGCGTCACCCGCACGGTCAGCGCGACGTACACCCGCAGCGACCTGGCCCTGATGCGGCTGAGCAGCGGGGTGAGCACGAGCTACGTGACGCTCTCCAGCGCCTACCCGCCGGTCAACTCGACCAACACGATCTACGGCTGGGGCATGACCTGCTACAGCGGCTGCAGCGCGTCGACCGTGCTCAAGACCGCCTCCGTCCGGGTGACCAGCACCAACGTGACTGACGCCTACGGCGGCCGGGCGATCCGCAGCACCCGGATCAACGGCAACGCGTGGCGCGGCGACTCCGGTGGCCCGCAGTTCTACAACGGCGCCCAGGTCGGCGTCGCATCCACCGCGGACGGCGTCAACATCCAGAACTACGGCAGCGTCGCCTACAACCGGGCGTGGATCCAGAGCACTGCCGGCGTCTGACCCAGACAACGCTCTCCCACAAGGCGGCGTGGCGCTCCAAGGGGCGCCACGCCGCCCGGCGTGTCAGAGGATCGCGCCGGGCGTGTAGCCGGCGGCCGTCGGGTGCCGCCGGACCACGTCGTCGATCTTCGCGGCCACCGCGGCCACCTGGGCACCGGCCGCGCCGACGAACGCCGCCCGGTCGGCCACCAGCGCGTCGATCTCGCCGCGGGTCAGGCCCAGGCGGTCGTCGGCGGCGAGCCGGTCGAACAGGTCGTTCTCGGTGCTGCCCTTCTCCCGCATGGCGAGCGCGACGGCGACGGCGTTCTCCTTGATCACCTCGTGCGCCGTCTCGCGACCGACGCCCCGGCGTACCGCGGCGACCAGGATCTTGGTCGTGGCCAGGAACGGCAGGTAGCGGTCGAGCTCCCGGGCGACCACCGCGGGATAGGCGCCGAACTCGTCGAGCACGGTCAGGAACGTCTGGAAGAGGCCGTCCGTGGCGAAGAAGGCGTCGGGCAGCGCGACCCGGCGGACCACCGAGTCCGAGACGTCGCCCTCGTTCCACTGGTCGCCGGCCAGCTCGCCGATCATCGAGACGTAGCCGCGGACCACGACCGCGAGCCCGTTGACCCGCTCGCTCGACCGGGTGTTCATCTTGTGCGGCATCGCGCTCGAGCCGACCTGGCCCGGCCGGAAGCCCTCGGTGACCAGCTCCTGCCCGACCATCAGCCGGATCGTGGTGGCCAGGCTGCTCGGCGCGGCGACGACCTGGGCCAGCGCGGTGACCACGTCGAGGTCCAGCGAGCGTGGGTAGACCTGGCCGACGCTGCTCAGCACCGACGAGAACCCGAGGTGGGCGGCGACCCGCGACTCCAGCTCCGCCACCTTGCCGGCGTCGCCGTCGAAGAGGTCGAGCTGGTCGGCCGCGGTGCCGACCGGGCCCTTGATGCCGCGCAGCGGATAGCGGGCGATCAGGTCGTCGAGCCGCTGGTACGCGATCAGCAGCTCCTCGCCGGCCGAGGCGAACCGCTTGCCCAGCGTCGTCGCCTGCGCGGCGACGTTGTGCGACCGGCCCGCCATCACCAGGTTCTCGTGCTCGACGGCGAGCCGGGCCAGCCGGGCCAGCGCCGCGACGACCCGGTCGCGGACCAGCTCGAGCGAGGAGCGGATCTGCAGCTGCTCCACGTTCTCGGTGAGGTCGCGGGAGGTCATCCCCTTGTGGATCTGCTCGTGGCCGGCGAGGTCCGCGAACTCCTCGATGCGCGCCTTCACGTCGTGTCGGGTGATCCGCTCGCGCTCGGCGATCGAGAGCAGGTCGACGTCGTCGAGCACGGCCCGGTACGCCTCGACGACCCCGTCGGGCACGTCGATGCCGAGGTCGCGCTGTGTCTCCAGCACCGCGATCCACAGCCGCCGCTCCAGCTTCACCTTTTCGGTCGGCGACCAGAGCGCGACCAGCTCGGGAGAGGCGTATCGGGCGGCGAGAACGTTGGGTACCTGCGTCACCCGGCCATTCTGGCACCCTGGCCAGGGGCGTGATCTGCGTCACGAGCGATAGGGTCTGTCGCCATGGAGCCGTTCCGGGTGGAGACCACAGTGGACGCGCCGACCGCGACGGTCCGGCCGCACTTCGTCGAGCCGGAGTTGATCCGGCAGTGGTTCGGGTGGGACTACCCGGGGCTCGACGACGAGATCAAGATGATCTTCGTCGACGGGGCCGAGGCTGCCGCGCCCGACCGGATCGACCTCGGCGCCGACCAGACGATCACGTTCACCGAGGCCGGCCCCGACCGCACGCTGGTCCGGATCGAGTCACCGGGCATCCCGGCCGACCAGCTCGACATGATCGCCGAGGGCTGGCGGCAGTTCCTCGAGCAGCTCCGCTTCGTGCTCGACCGCGGGGTGTCGGGCCGGCGCACGGTCTACCTGGACGGCCGGGGCGCGCCCGCGACGCTCGCGGCTGGGCTCGGCGACGGCTCGGCCTGGCACAGGAGCCGCTTCCAGCGCATCACCGTCGACGACGCCGGGCACCTCGTGGCGCTCGTGACGCAGGCGCCGGTCGACTCCACCGAGCCGGCCGACGCCATGGCCACCGTCTCCACGTTCGGCCTCGACGACACCGCGTTCGCCGCGGTCGCCGACGAGTGGGCCCGTCGCTGGAAGTCGCTGACCGCCTAGGGCGTGCCCTAGACGGCGTGGCGTAGCCGGCGGACGTCCCGGCTGAGCAGCATCGCCAGCGTGGCCACCGCGATCACGATCGACGCGCCGACCAGGGTCGGCCGCAGTCCGAAGTGCTCGGCGATCGGTCCGGCCGCGACCTGGCCGATCGGCAGGGCCAGGATCGAGCCGAGCATGTCGTACGAGTAGACCCGGGCCAGCAGGTCGCTGGGCACGTGCTCCTGCATGGTGGTGTCCCAGGCGACCGTGAACTGCTCGAGCGCGAACCCGACCGCGAAACCGGCCAGCAGGAGCAGGAACACGACGGGCGTCAGCCCGAGGGCGAGCACCAGCAGCGCGTCGCCGAGGCACCAGAGCACGCCGTAGAAGAGCAGCCGGCTGACGCGTACGCGCATCGCGACCAGGGCACCGACGATCATGCCGGCGGTCTCGACGGCCAGGATCAGGCCCCAGGTGGTACGCCCGAAGCTCGCGTCCGCGACGACCGGGCCGAGCACGCTGACCGAGCCCGAGAGCGCCGCGTTGATCACGCAGAAGCCGGCGACCACCACCCACAGCCAGGTGCGACTGGCGAACGCCGACCAGCCCAGTCGCATCTCGGCGAAGAAGCCGGGTCGCTCACCCGTCGGCGGGGCCGCCTTGGGCACCCGCACCAGGGCGAACAGCAGGCCTGCGAGGAAGAACGTGCCGGCGTCGACGGCCAGGCCCCAGCCCGGGCCGGCGGTCGCGACGAGCAGGCCGCCGAGCGAGGCGCCGGCGATCATCGCGGAGTTGAACGCGAGCCGGTTGATCGCGTTGGCCTGCTGCAGCACGGCGGCCGGCACGGTCTGCGGCACGATCGCCGAGATGGCCGGGAACGCGAGTGCCGCCGCGATGCCGTTGACCACCGAGAGCGCCATCAGCAGCGGGATCGTGGCCGTGCCGGTGAGCACGGTGACCGCCACCGCGGCCTGGGTCGCGCCGGCCAGCGTGGACGCGCCGACCATCACGAGGTGGCGCGGCAGCCGGTCGGCGATCACGCCGCCGAAGAGCACGAAGACGACGTTGGCGACCGACCTGGCGCCGACCACCAGCCCCAGGTCGCGCGCCGAGCCGGTGAGGTCGAGCACGGCGAACGCGAGCGCGATCGGTGCCACCGCGTTGCCCAGCATCGTGGTCGTGCGGCCGGCGATCAGGAACCGGAACGCGCTGTGCCGCAGCGGCGCCAGCATGCCCGGCCGGCGCGGCTCCTCGGTCGGCGGCGCGGGGTTGAGAACGGTGCTCATTTGGCGTCGGGCTCCATTCTGAACAGCGCGATCGTGGCGTTGACGCGGATCGCGCCGGGGGTACGGGGAGCGACCGCGGCCCGGTGCAGCGCCCGGCTCGCGTTCGTGACCTGCTTCTCGACCTCGGCCCAGACGGCGGGGTCGACCCAGAGCTCGGCGTCGGTGAGGTGGTTGCCCGGCGCCGGCATCAGCGCATGGGAGCGGCGCCGCAGCTCGGCCGCGAGTGCCTCGTAGATCAGCATGTGGTCGGCGGTGCGCACGGCGCCCTCGGGGACCGTCGGCCGCGGCTTGTCGAAGTCGGTCTCGACGCGGTGCCGGTAGCGCTTGGCCACGCCACCGCGGATCTTCTCCTCGCCCTCGACCTCGATCTGGCCGGCCGCGAGCAGATGACGCAGGTGGTAGCTGGCGTTGGCGTGGGTCAGGTCGAGCTCGCGCGCCACCTCGGCCGCGGTCATGGCGGTGCCGGTCAGCAGCGAGAGGATGCGCAACCGCAGCGGGTGCGCCAGCGCGCGGAGCTTGACGGTCGGGTCATCTCCCAAAGACATGTTTGGGAGTATGCGGGACATCGACGTCCACTGTCAAACACTTGTTTGGGGGTGGGCGCTCAGCCCAGCGCGCGCTTGATGACCTTCCCCGTCGCCGTTCGCGGCAGCGACGCCACGAAGTGCACGTCACGCGGCACGGCGAAGCGGGCGCCATGCCGCCGCACGTGGTCGCGCACCTCCTCCGCCGACAGGGCCGAGCCCGGGTGCGGCACCACGAAGGCCGCGAGGCGCTGGCCGAACTCCGCGTCCGGCACGCCGACCACCGCCACCTCGCGCACCGCCGGCAGGGCGGCCAGCAGGTCCTCGACCGACGACGGGAAGACGTTCTCGCCGCCCGAGATCACCATGTCGTCCTCCCGCCCCGACACGGTCAGGAGGCCGTCCTCGTCGAGGAAGCCCAGGTCACCGGTGGCGAGCAGGCCGTCGCGCGACTCCACCGGCAGGTCGCCGGAGTAGCCCTCGAAGAGCATGTCGTTGCCCACGAAGATCCGGCCGACGACGCCGGGCGGCACCTCTGCGCCGGTCGGCGACAGGATCACGGTGCGCGTGCCGTGGGGTGGACGGCCCGCCGTCGCCGGCGAGCGGCGCAACTCGGCCGGGGTCGCCACCGAGGCCCAGGACACCTCCGTCGAGCCGTACAGGTTGTAGAGCACGTCGCCGTGGGCGTCCATGAACCGGGTCGCGAGGTCGCCGGGCAACGCCGAGCCGCTCACGGCCACCACGTTCACGCCCGGCAGCGCGCAACCGGCCTCCAGCACGCGTTCCAGCATCACCGGCACGGCGAACAGCGCGTCGCACCCGTACTGCCCGGGGGTGAACCGGGGCGACAGCACCACGGTCGCGCGCAGGCCGACGGCCAGCTGCAGCGCCGCATAGCCCCACGTGTGGAACAGCGGTGCCGCGATCTGCACGCGGGAGCGCGCGCGCACCGGAATCCGGTCCAGGATGGACACCAGCGGGCTCAGCCCCGGCGGGTTGGGTCGCCGCGCACCCTTCGGGACACCGGTCGTGCCCGAGGTGAGCACCACGGTCCGGCCGGGCCGGGCCGGCGGGTCGATAGGCCCACCGGTCAACGAGCCGAGCGTCGACGAGACCACGGCCGGCGGCGGCACCGTGAACTCCGGGTCGTGCACCACCAGGCGCAGCCCGTGGTCCCGCACCACCGCCGCCACCTGCTCGGCGGCGAAGGCGGTGTTGATCAGCACGGCGTCCGCGCCGAGCAACGAGAGCGCGGCCACCGACTGCACGAAACCGCGGTGGTTGCGGCAGAGCACGCCGACCCGGTCGCCCGGGCCGATGCCGTGCTCGGACCGCAACGCCCGCGCCAGCCCGAACGACAGGCGGCGCAGGTCGGCGTAGGAGAGCGTCCCGTCGGGGTCGATCAGCGCGACAGCGGCCGGCGAGCGGGCCGCGGCCGACAGCAGCGAACCGCCGAGACCGTAGCCCCACCGCCGCAACGCCAGCAGTTGCGCCGCGATGCGTTGCGGCGCACCCGGTGTGAGCAGCCCGCGCCGCGCGAGGGTGACGGCGGCGTGGGCCGCGGTCACCGGATCTGGTGGCCCGAGATGGCTCGGGAGACCACCAGGCGCTGGATCTCCGAGGTGCCCTCGAAGATGGTGTAGATCTTCGCGTCCCGGTACCACCGCTCGACCGGATGGTCGCGCACGTAGCCCGCACCGCCGAGGATCTGCAGGGCCTTCTCCGTGACCGAGACGGCCACCTCGCCGGCCCGCAGCTTGGACATCGAGCCCTCGCCGGCCTCGAACGGCCGGTTGTTGCGCCCCATCCAGGCCGCCCGCCAGACCAACAGCCGCGCCGCGTCGATGTCGGTGCGCATGTCGGCCAGCGCGAACGCCACCGCCTGGTTCTCGATGATCGGCCGTCCGAACTGGACGCGCGTCTTCGCGTAGTCCAGCGCGTACTCGTAGGCGGCCCGGGCGACACCGAGTGCCTGGGCGCCGACCGTGGGCCGGGTGATCTCGAAGGTCCGCATCGCCGACGACGACTGCGACCGCTGCCCGGAGCGCGAACGGGCCAGTCGCGCCTCCAGCGCGTCGCGCCCGCCGAGCAGGCACGATCCGGGCACGCGTACGTCGTCGAGGAAGACGTCCGCGGTGTGCGAGGCGCGCAGCCCCAGCTTGCGCAGCTTGCGCGACGACGACAGCCCCGGCGTGCCCGGCGGCACGACGAACGCCGCCTGCCCCCGGGACCCGAGCTCGGGATCGACGCTGGCCGTCACCACGTGCACGGAGGCGATCCCGCCGTTGGTGGCGTACGCCTTCTGCCCGGCGAGGACCCACTCGTCGGCGGCGGCGTCATAGACCGCGCGGCTGCGCATGGCCCCCACGTCGGACCCGGCCTCCGGCTCCGTCGAGCAGAACGCCGCCACGGCCGGCGAGTCGACGGAGCCGAAGCACTGCGGCACCCACTCGACGAGCTGGTCCGGCGTGCCGGAGCCGTAGATCGCGGCCACGGCCAGCGAGGTGCCCATGATGGCGAGCCCGATCCCGGCGTCGCCCCAGAACAGCTCCTCGCTGGCGATCGGCAGCGAGAGCCCGGTCGGGTCGGCCCAGGTGTTGGCCAGGAACTCGAACCCGTAGAGGCCGACCTTGGCCGCCTCCTGGATCACGGGCCACGGCGCCTCTTCGCGGGCGTCCCAGTCCGCGGCGGCGGGGCGCACGACCTCGGCCGCGAAGCCGTGCACCCAGTCGCGCAGATCCCGCTGCTCCTCGTTGAGGTCGAGCGAGAACTCAGGCATGTCAGGCCTTGGGGATGTCGAACAGGTTGGCGATGTTGGCGGCGAGGCCCAGGTCGCCCTTGGCCTTCAGCTTGCCGGTCATGAACATCATCACCGGGTTGCCGCTGCCCGAAACGATCTTCAGGAAGTCGACCGGGCCCATGGTCAGCGACAGCCGCGGGTCGCGCTCGGCGGTGTTGTTGACCGTGCAGGCGCCGTCCTCGATGACGACCTCGTAGGTGTCACTGCCGCCGTCCGGGCGGCCCGTGATGGTCCAGTGGATCACCGCGTTGGTCGAGCCGGCGCGGTCGGCGCGGAACAGCATCGGCATCCGCTCGAAGACCTGGTCGAGCACCTTGCCGCGCGCGTCGCTCGCCATGATCTCGGCGATCTTGGCGTCGGGCGTGGACTTGACCAGCTGCGCGAACTCCTTGGGACCGACCGAGGCGAAGGCGGTCGGGTCGAAGTCAGACATCGCGGCGCTACCCTTCAAAATGAATTAACCTACTCCGGAGTAACCTTACGCAGGAGTAGATATGCTGGCAAGCGTGCAGGGCCGGCCGAGCTTCAAGCGCCTACCGCGCGCCGTCCGTGAGCAGCAGATGCTCGACGCGGCCGTGCGGGTGTTCTCCCGGCGCGGCTTCCACGAGGCCAGCATGGACGAGATCGCCGACGAGGCCGGCATCTCCAAACCGATGGTGTACGCGTACCTCGGCAGCAAGGACGACCTGTTCCGCGCGTGCGTCAACCGCGAGGGCACCCGCCTGCTGGAGTCGATCGTCGCCGCGGTCGGTGACGACCTGCCGGCCGACGAGCAGCTGTGGCGCGGGCTGCGCGGCTTCTTCGGCTTCGTCGGCGCGCACCGCGAGGGCTGGGCGGTCCTCTACCGCCAGGCCAAGAGCCGCCAGCCGTTCGCCGGCGACCTGGCCGCCCTGCGGGCCCGCATCGTCGAGGTGGTCGCCGGCATGCTCCGCAAGGCCGTCACGCAACAGGGCGCGGACGCCCGCGACCAGGATCTGATCGCGAGCGCCTACGCCCTGGTCGGCGCGGCCGAGTCGATCGCCGACTGGCTGGCCGACCACCCCGAGGAAGACCCTGACCGCTCGGCCGCGCGCCTGATGAACTTCAGCTGGCTTGGCGCCCGCCAGCTCCTACAGGGTGAGCTCTGGCAGCCCAGTTCGGCCTGAGCACCTGCTTCGCCTCGGCCGTCGGGCCGTGCGAGGTCACCACCACCGGCGCGTCCAGCGCCGCCGACACCGCACCCGGCCAGTCGACCGGGGCCGCGTCGTAGTGCGGTCGGGTGCGGAACAGCCGGCGGGTCAGCGCCTCCTGCCGGTCGAGGTCGCCGGCCGGCCCGGGCACCAACCGGTCCGTCCAGTCGTACGACGAGCAGAACCGCAGCGCCGGCGACGCCACGTCGAGATGGGTCAGCGCGATCCCGTCGACCCCGCCGCACACCTCGACCGCGTACCGGTGTGCCACCGCGTCGAAGTGCCCGAACCGGAACCGGCCCTGCCACCGGTTGGTCGGGTTGTTCGGGTCCGTCAGCGGCAACGCCGGGTCCTCGGTCACCAGTGGGCCCGCCCCGTGCCGGGTGGTCACCACCCGGAGCACGCCGAGCCGGGTGGCGTTGCCGGCCTGACCCGCCTCGGCCAGCAGCGTCTCCGCGTTGTCGTACGTCGTCGTGCTCCAGGTGGTGTAGGGGTGGAACCCGTGCCACTCGTCGAGCAGCACCCCCTGCGCTCCCTCGAAGACCACGGGACCGATGGCCAGCAGGTTGCCGAGGAACGCCCGGCTCACGATCGGCACGCGCGCGGCGAACGCACCGAACGCCCGCACGGTCGCGTCCACCGGCGGCACGTCGAGCGGGCCGAGCTCGTCGACCAGCCGGTCGCGGAGCACCGCGAGCTTCGCGCCGAGCACCCCGGGCGCCTGCGTGTCGGCGACCCGGGGCGCATCGGCGGGGTGGGCGAGCGCGTACCCCATAGCCTCGCCCACCCCCTTGCCGCAGGACCCATGCCGGTGGGCCCCGCGGGCAATCTCCCGGGCGCGGTTCGCCGCCCGGTGGTAAGGCGTGGCGAGCAACGCGTCCCCCTCGACCGTCAAGCGGTCGAACGCGTCAGGCACACCGATGTCGGCCAGGTGGTCGGCCTCGACGACCAGCGAAAGCGGGTCGACCACCATGAACCGCGACAGGTGTGTATGCACGCCACGCAACGTGCCGGCTCCGAACTGGGCGAAGACATGACGCCGCCCGTCGGGCAGAACGACACTGTGGCCGGCCTGCCCGCCCCCGTTGTACCGCACCACTGCGGCAACCGGGCGGCCGTCGATGCCCTTCGCGCACAACCAGTCGACGACGGTCCCCTTGCCCGCGTCGCCGTATCCCAGGTCGGCTACCAGCACGTGGTTCATAGCCGGCTGATCCGGTCGTCGCCCTGCAGCGTGGTCGGCAGGCCCCAGGTCGAGAGGACCCGGCCTCCCCGGCCGACCGGTGCGAGCGCGGTGGACACAGCGGCGGTGACGGTGCTGCCGGCGTCGGCCAGGTCCGCCAGCCCCGACTCGAAGTCGATCGCCGACTCGCCGAGCCCGACCAGCATCGCGATCGCCTCGCAGACCGCGTCCGGGTCGTCGAGCTCGATCGCGTTCTGGCCGAGCAGCCCGCGCCAGAAGCCCAGCACCGTGCCGTTGCCGGCGTAGTTGGAGCCGCGCGGCAGCAGGTAGTAGGTGTCGAACTTGCGGCGCACCTCGGAGACGATCCGCCGGACCGGGATGTCCTCCTGGAGGTCGTCGCCGCAGACGTTGCGCACCTCGCGGGCCTTGACCCGGTCGTACGCCAGCTCGTCGCCGATCACGAACAGGTAGCCCCGCCGGCCCCGCTTGGTGAAACAGTCCAGCTCGGTGTGCCGGGCCAGGTAGTAGAGCGCCAGCTCGTACGACTCGGTCATCTGCCCGCCACCGCCGCCCTCGAGCACGATCCGGCCGAGCTGCTCGTCCATCCGGTTGTCGGACTCGAACTGGCCGATCTGCAACGGGACGCGGTCGCAGGTGGCGTCGCCGACCGCGCCGAAGAGGATCTGCGGGTCGCGGGCGTAGCCCTTGCGCAGCAGCAGCCCGAGCAGCTTGGGCAGCTTGGTCTGCAGCACCCTGGGCACGTCACCCATGGAGCCGGTGACGTCGAAGATGACGGCGATCGAGATCGAGTCCGGGTGCTCGTTGGAGTCCCGGCTCTCCCGGACGGTGCCGTGGGGGTCGAGCGTGGGGTGGACGGTGCGGGCGCCGCTGTCGCTGTAGGCGAACGCGCTGCGGCCGGTCGAGCGCCGGTAGCGGTCGGCGGCATCGTAGACGTCGGTTGACCAGACTCCGCTGCCCATCGCGGGCCTCCTTCACACCTCGAGCGGGCGGAACTTCCGCGCGCCGTAGAGTCGTTCGAGCACGTCGTCGAGTTCTGCGAGCAGCGCCCAGGCGTCGTCGGGCCGCGACTGCGGCGACGGCAGCGTGCAACCGCTGGCGAACGCCACCAGAGCCGCCGGCGCGCGGTCGCCCATCAGCGCGATCATCGACCGGGCGGCCAGCGCGATGTCGGTGCCGGGCCCGGGCGCCTGTCGCTTGTGCACCTCCGGCGGATACCAGTCGGCGTAGCGCGGGACCATCGCCGGCACGTGGTCGAGACCGTCGATCACCGAGTAGCACCAGTCGACCAGCACCACGCCGTGGTCGGTGGTCTCGACCAGGATGTGCTCGGGCAGCACGGCCCCGTGCACCACGCCGGCCCGGTGCGCGAGTCCCAGCGCCACCAGGAGCCGCCGCCAGATCCAGGCCGCGTCGCGTGGGTCGAGGCCGTCGGGCCGCATCCGGATGAGGTCGGCGACGCTGCACAGGTGCGGCACGGAGCCGAGCACGTTGACGCGGCGCTCGGCGCCAGTGCCCGGGTCCCGGTGCCGGAACGTGTCGACGAGCCGCGGGACGTAGGGCAGGTAACGCGGGTCGCCGGCGGTGGCGATCCGGCGCAGTGCGGCCGCCTCGCGCTCCATGAGGTCGTTGTTGGCGGGCTGCCGCGGCTGCTTGAGGAAGAGCCCGCGGCCGATCGCGTAGAGGTTGGCCAGGTCGCCGGTGTGCGCGACGCCGCCGACCCGGTAGCGGCCGAAGAGCACGGTGCCGCGGGCCCGCCAGCGGTTGGTGAGCGTGACGAACGCGTCCGTCGCGGCGGTCTTGGCCGGGCCCTCGGCCCGGTCAGGGTGCAGCAGCGCGGCCAGGCGCAGGTAGCCGCGGTGCGGGTCGGTGGAGCCGAACAGCTCCTCGTCGTTGTTGGCCGCGTGGACCAGGCGGATGGCGTCGTCAACAGTCGTCATGCTCGTGCCTCGCTTCGCTCGTCCCGGCCTGACGGCAGTCGGCTGAGTTGCTTGCGTTCGCTTCGCTCACTCATCGCACGTTCTCCTCTCGGGCCGGCCGGAGCAGAGCGGGGTGCAGGAGCCGGGCGTCGCCGGCCCGGTAGAGGCGGGCGCGCGGTCCGCCGCGCGGTCCGCCGTGCTCGGTGGTCGCGCCGGTGCCCTCGACGAGCCCGGGGACGGAGAGCACCTTGCGGTGGAAGTTGCCGGCGTGCAGCGGGTGGCCCCACACCGTCTCGTAGACGGCCCGCAGGTCGGCGATGGTGAACTCCTCGCCGACGAACCGGGTCGCCAGCGGGGTGTATTCGAGCTTGGAGCGGGCCCGCTCCAGGCCGTCCTCGATGATCTGGCGGTGGTCGAAGGCCAGCTCGCGGGTCGGCATCGCGGTCAGCGGGAGCCACTCGGCGGCGCCGGCGTCGGAACCGGCGGTCGGCTCGGGCAGGTCGGGCGCGAAGGCGAGGTAGGCGATCGAGAAGATCCGCATGCGCGGGTCGCGGTCGGGCGTGCCGTAGGAGGCGAGCTGCTCGAAGTGCACCCGGCGCAGTGGCTCGCCGCCGAGCCCGGTCTCCTCGGCGAACTCGCGGCGGGCGGCGGCGCCGAGGTCCTCCTCGGGTCGCACGAAGCCGCCGGGCAGTGCCCAGAAGCCGGCGAACGGCGGCGCGGCACGCTGGATCAGCAGCACCTGCAGCTCGTTGTCCCTGATCGTGAGCGCGACCACGTCGACCGTGACCGCGACGGCCGGGTAGGCCCGCGGGTCGTAACCCGCCAGGAACTCCTGCTCGTTGACCACCGTGCTCCGTCCTTCTCGCCTTAAGAATTTCTCGGGCTAAGAATAACTCAAGCTGAGAATAACCCTGGGCACAGAGGGGGACAAGAGCGCTGCGGATGTGTCAGTTAGCTCATGGTGCCGATGAGGTGAGGAGCGCCACTCTTCGGGTCGTGCAGGGCGAAAGTCTCCCCCGGGGTGGCCGCGAACGCGACGGTGCCCGGCAGCAGGATCGGCTTCTTGAAGGCGACCTCGACGGTGTACGCGTCGGGCAGGCGGCCGTCGAGGGCGGCCAGGCAGCGGGCCTTGCTCCACATGCCGTGCGCGATCGGGCGCGGGAAGCCGAACAGGCGGGCGCCGAGGCGCGAGGTGTGGATGGGGTTGCGGTCGCCCGAGACGCGGGCGTAGTCGACACCGACCCGGGCCGGGACCTTCCAGGTCGCGGACGGTGGCGGCGGGACGTCTTTCTCTTGCGTCTTGCTTGCCTCGCCGCTTTTACCCCGACGTAGGTAGGTGGAGACGTCGCGCCACACCTCCTCGCCGTCGATGCTGGCTGTGGCGACGATGTCGAACTGCCGGCCCCGCTCGTGCGGGCGCAGGTCGACGGCGCGTACCGACAGGTCGAGCTTCTCGGCCGCGTCCAAGGGCCGGGTCACGGTGATCCGGTTGGCGATGTGCACCAGACCCACCACGGGGTACGGGAAGTCCGGCCCCGTCATGAGCCGCATCGCCAGCGGCGTGGCCAGCACGTGCGGGAACGTCACCGGGAGCGTGTCGGTCAGCCGGAACCCGCAGACCCGGTCGTAGTCGGCCAGCCAACTCCGGCTGACCTCGACCCCGCGCAGCACCAGCTCGACGTCGGGCAGCACCTCGATCGGCGGCCGGCGCTCGGTGCCCGGCACCAGACCGATCCTGGGCAGCGCCCGGATCGCCGCCCGCCGGTAGAGGGGACCCAGCTCCGGCGGGCCGTCAAGCTCCACGATGGACATCAGGCACCGAGCCACATCTGGCCGCACACGCGGACCACGTTACCGGTGATGCCGGCCGAGCCGGGCGCCGCGAGCCAGGCGATGGTCTCGGCCACGTCCACCGGCAGGCCGCCCTGCGACATGCTGTTCATCCGGCGCCCGACCTCGCGGGTCGCCAGCGGCATCCGGGCGGTCATCCGGGTCTCGATGAAGCCCGGCGCGACCGCGTTGATCGTGACGCCCTGCGGCGCGAGGATCGGCGCCATCGACTGCACCAGCCCGATCACGCCGGCCTTCGAAGTGGCGTAGTTGGTCTGGCCGCGGTTGCCCGCGATGCCGCTGGTCGAGGAGACCGAGATGATCCGGCCGCCCTCGGGCAGCAGCGGGATCAGCGCGTCGTTGATCCGCTCCTGGCTCGACAGGTTGACGTCGACTACCGCGTCCCACTGCTCCGCGGACATCTTGGCGATCGTCTTGTCCCGGGTGATGCCGGCGTTGTGCACCACGATGTCGACCCGGCCGTGGCGGGACAGCAGCTGGGCCGCCAGCGTCGACGGCGCGTCGGGCCGGGTCAGGTCGAGCTGCAGCGCCGTGCCGCCGATCTCGTTGGCGACCCGGGCCAGCGCCTCGCCCGCGGCCGGGACGTCGAGCGCGACCACATGGGCGCCGTCGCGGGCCATGACCCGCGCGATCGCCGCACCGATGCCCTGCGCCGCGCCGGTGACCAGGGCGACCTTGCCCTCCAGCGGGTGCTCCCAGTTGGTCAGCGGCGACGAGCTCACCTGGCCGATCCAGATGACCTGGCCCGAGACGTACGCGGAGCGGCCGGAGAGCAGGAAGCGCACGGTCGAGTCCGTGAACTCCTCCGCGCCCGGCGCGACGTAGACGAGCTGCGCGGTCGAGCCGCGGCCGAACTCCTTGCCGATGCTGCGGGTCAGCCCCTCCAGCGCGCGCTGCGCGGTGGCCTCGCGCGGCGAGCCGCAGGCGGCGGGCGGCGTGCCGAACACGATCACCCGGCCGCCGCGGGCCAGCGCCCGCGCGTTGGCGTGGAAGAACTCGTAGATCGGATGCAGCGCGGCGGCGTCGGTGACGCCCGTCGCGTCGAACATCAGTGCCGACCAGGGCGGCCCACCGTCCATCGGCACCTCGGCGACGGTGAGCATCTTGCGCACCGGGCCCTCGATCCGGCCGCCGGCTGCGGCGCCGACCAGGACAGGGCCGGTGACCAGCGGATCTCCGGGCCGGTGACGGCGCAACACCGGCGGATTCGGAAGCCCCAGCCGCTTGACCAGCACACGGCCGGGACCAGAGTTCGCGAAGCTCGCGTAGCGGTCGCTCATACCAGTAGCCTACTAATCAGTAACCCCGGAGGGAGGCGACTGATGGAGACAAGACGAGTCGCGATCGTCGGTGGCAACCGGATCCCGTTCGCCCGCTCCAACAGCCGCTATGCGGCGGCGAGCAACCTCGACATGCTGACGGCGGCGCTGGACGGGCTGGTCGCCCGCTTCGGCCTGGCCGGCGCGCGAGTCGGCGAACTGGTCGCGGGGGCGGTGCTCAAGCACTCCCGGGACTACAACCTGACCCGTGAGGTCGTGCTCGGCTCGCGGCTCGACCCGACGACACCGGCGTACGACATCCAGCAGGCCTGCGGCACGGGGCTCGAGGCCGCGATCCTGGTCGCCAACAAGATCGCGCTGGGGCAGATCGACGCGGGCATCGCGGGTGGCGTCGACACCACCTCGGACGCGCCGCTCTCGCTCAACGAGGACCTGCGCCGGACGCTGCTGCAGATGAACGCGGCCCGCACCATGGGTGGGCGGCTGCGCGCGGCGACCCGGCTGCGGCCGCACCACGCCTTCCTGCCCGAGACGCCGCGCAACGCCGAGCCGCGGACCGGCCTGTCGATGGGCGACCACGCGGCGATCACCGCGCTGCGCTGGAACATCGACCGGGCGGCGCAGGACGCGCTGGCGCTGGCATCACACCAGCGGCTGGCGGCCGCGTACGACCGCGGCTTCTTCGATGATCTGGTCACGCCGTATCTGGGGCTGACCCGCGACCAGAACCTGCGGGCCGACACATCCGTCGAGAAGCTGGGGGCGCTGCGGCCGGTGTTCGGCACGCGGGGGCCCGACGCGTCGCAGGCGACGATGACGGCGGGGAACTCGTCGCCGCTGACCGACGGGGCGTCGACCGTGCTGCTCGCGTCGGAGGAGTGGGCGTCGGCGCGCCGACTGCCGGTGCTGGCGCACTTCGTCGACGCGGAAACGGCGGCGGTCGACTTCGTGCACGGTGACGAGGGTCTGCTGATGGCGCCGGCATACGCGGTGCCGCGGCTGCTCGCGAAGCACGGGCTGGCACTGCAGGACTTCGACTTCTACGAGATCCACGAGGCGTTCGCGTCGCAGGTGCTGGCGACGCTGGCTGCTTGGGAGTCGCCGGAGTTCTGCAAGGAGCGGCTGGGTCTGGACTCGCCGCTGGGCCCGATCGACCGGTCGAAGCTAAACGTCAACGGCTCGTCCCTGGCGGCGGGACACCCGTTCGCGGCGACCGGCGGCCGGATCGTGGCGACGCTGGCGAAGCTGCTCGCCGAGCGCGGTGGTGGTCGCGGTCTGATCTCCATCTGCGCCGCGGGCGGCCAGGGGGTCGTGGCGATCCTGGAACGCTGACTCGCTGGGCGACCGTCATTGGGAACGCCGATCGAGCGCGGTCCGCGCTGGGACGACTACCCATAGTGACCATGGCGTCGGTCTCTGGGCCTGGGTAGGCGCGACAAACGCCACACACCGTGCATACCGGGTGGACGATCGTTGCCGAGAGTAGTCACTATCGGTGCATGCTCGATGGCCGAATGCCCGGCGCCGACGGTAGCGACCACACCGGTCCCCTGGGTCGCATCCTGCACTTCGACGACATGGACGTGCCGTCCGACGTCGTCGACGCTCTCGCGCTGTCCAGCTTCGTCTCCGGCGAGCAGCCGTGGGCGCGGACGAAGCGCCTGGACCGGGTACGCACGGAGGCCTCCCTCCTCCCGCCCGGCGCCAAGCTCGCCCGGGTCGCGGTCGACGAGGGCCGCGACGCGCGGCTGGCGATCGGCGAGGGCTGGACGGTCCGCGCGGTCCGCTGGCGTACCGGCGGCGCGTCGATCACCGTCACCGCCGTGAGCGAGGAGCTGGCCGAGTCGGTGCTCGCCGAGTGCACGTCCGGCGCCACCGAGACCGCCGTGGTCGACACCGGCGAGGTCGAGATCGGCTTCTGGCACCAGTCGCAGATGGGCCCGACCCGTACCGCCCGCAACGTGGCCTGCGACGAGTGGACCGCCATCCGCGACAACTACGAGAAGTCGGCCGGCGAGGCGATCGACCGGCTTTCCGAGCTCACCCCCGCGACCGTCAACGGCCGCTTGCTGATCATGCACGGCAGCCCGGGCACCGGTAAGACCACCGCGCTGCGGGCGCTGGCCCGCGCCTGGCGCGACTGGTGCCAGGTGGACCTCGTGATCGACCCGCAGCAGCTGTTCACGGACCCGGCCTACCTGGCCAAGGTCGCGGCGGGCGGCCCGGCCGACAGCCGCAAGTGGCGGCTCCTGCTCCTCGAGGACAGCGACGACCTGATCCGCGCCGACGGCCTGACCACCAACACGCAGCAGCTGTCCCGGCTGCTCAACCTGACCGACGGCCTGCTGGGCCAGGGCGGCAACGTGATCGTCGCGGTGACCACCAACGAGAAGATCGGCCGGCTGCACCCCGCGGTGCTGCGGCCGGGCCGGTGCATGGCCCAGATCGAGGTCGGTCCGCTGCCGTACGAGCAGGCCACGGAGTGGCTGGGCAGCTCGATCGGCGTCGGCGCGTACGGTGCGACGCTCGCCGAACTGCTCGCCCTGCGCGACGGCAAGCCGTCGGTGACGACGCCGGTGACGCCGGCGTCGAGCGGCTTCTACCTCTGACGGAGCTTGCGCAGGAACCGCAGGAAGTGCGGGTCGAACCTGCCCGGATCCGTCTCTCGGATCTCCCGGTCCGACCACCACCGCACCGCGGAGAACTCACGCTCGTCAGTGCTCAGCGGCGCGCTGCGGTCGGCGACGACCGGATACCAGAGGCTCACGTCGGTGTGCCCCCGATCCATCCCGACGGTGTCGGTGACGGTGATGAAGATCGGATCGCGCACGGTGACCTGGAGCCCAAGCTCCTCGAACGCCTCGCGCCGGGCGGTCTCGGCCGGATCCTCCCCTGGCTCGACATGCCCACCGGGCGGAAGCCAGAGCCCGGCGTTGACATGGTCGACGAGCAGCACACTCCCGTCGGCGCGGTCGACGGGCACGACGTAGGACACCAGATGCCGAGGCGGCGTATCCGGCTTGACCCGCCGGTACACATCGTCGGTACCCGCCAACCAGGCAAGGGTGTCGGCCCGATGCCCGGCTTCGATGTCATCCCCCGTGACCAGGCCCTGAACAAGATCCACAAGCTGTGCGGCAGTCATCGCGACCAGTATGGTCGACCGGCCATGAAAGCGATCACTCTCCTCCGCTCACTGGCCACCCTGACGGCGATCGGCTACGGCGGCTGGAGCCTGCCCGGCACCAACCTGGGCACACCCGTTCCTGGCCGGCGCGTTCGTAGCGGTAGCGGTCGCCATCTGGTCCCGCTGGGTAGCCCCCCGCGCCGCTGCAAACTCCCCGACACCCAACGCCTACTGCCCTGCCACCAGCAAGCCACCAACCGGCGAGCCGCGCAACAAAGCCTCTGATCCGCGCCCACTAGCCGACACCTGCAGCAGGACGCAACCAACCACGACGGTGCCCGCGCCAGGCGGCGGCGGGCCGCCATCGTCGGCGCGCCGTCGATGCGCAGCTGGGCCGCAGCCCGCTCACGCCGGCCGCCGGCCGCGTCCTGCGGCGCAGCGCACGCGCCCGCGCGCATCGGCCTGCTCGCCGTGGCGGCGGGCGCCGCCAGCAAACCACCAACCGTCTCGCCCACTCGCGAACCTCACCCACTGGCGGGCCCCACGGCAAGACCGGCAGGCGCCGGCACCGGCAGCAGGCAGCGGACCACCCACAAGCGCTACCCGCCCGCGCCACCGCGGCACGCCCGCTCCGCAGTCACCAGCAGCAAGCGTCAGTGCGGAGACGCGGTCGGACATTCGTGGCACGTCGGGTTGGTTCGTGGTTGCGGGGGCGTTAGTTGGCTTCGTCCGTTGGGATGTCGAGCTTTGTGGCGTAGGCGTCGCGTAGGGAGTCCCAGCCGTGGGCGCGGGCCTTGTTGCCGCGGATCGGGGCGATCGGGTTGCCCTCTAGGAGGCGGTCGGCGACGTCCAGGCAGATGTGCCAACCCGCCGCTACCTGGGGGACCCACGAAGCGTCGGCGACCGTGTGGCGGAGGGTGAGGCGGGTGCCGGACGCCGTGGGCGCCAGGTCCCAGCGGAGTAGGTCCGTGCCCCAGCTGTAGGCCAGCGTGTGTTCCGGATCTGCTTGCGTCACCTCGACGGCGATGTCGACGTGCTCGTCGCCGTCGATCATCGTCAACGTGGCCGGGCCGAGGGTGTCCAGGTCGCGGTCGGCCGTGTACGGCGCCCACTCCGTGAGGTCGGCTGGTTTCGTCAGTGCTCGCCACACGCGGGCCGGTGGGTGTGGGAAGTCGCGGATGAACACGAGCGTCCAGCGGCCGTCGGTCGCCTGTTCCGCGCGCGCGTCTGCCAGCGTGCTGGGTTCGTAGGTTTCCATCACTGCTCCATCGTGTCGAGATGGCGCGCCAGCTTGTCGAGATGTGCTGTCCACAGTCGACGGTAGGGCGCCAGCCACTCGTCGAGCGCCGCGAACTGGGTCGGCTCGACGTGGTAGATGCGCTGTTGCGCCGCGGTGCGGGACGAGACGAAACCCGCGTCGCGCAGCACCTTGAGGTGCTTGGACACCGTTGGCTGGCTGATCGTCAGGGCGGCGACCAGCTCGCCGACGCTGCGGTCGGCGACCCTCAGCTCGTCGAGGATGCGGCGGCGGGCCGGCTCGGCGAGCACCGCGAAGGCGTCAACAGGCACGTACCCCAATATGGCCCTTGAGGCATATGCCTGTCAAGGCATATTAGCACCTCAAAGCCATGTCCCAGGGACGCCACGGGCGGAGGCCTTGCGGATGTGTGGCTCAGGCGCCGGGTAGGGCCCTCGCGTCGGACGGCGCTCGTCCTTTGTGGATCGACCTGCTTCGTTGAACTCATGCGAGCAATCGTGGCGTGCGGGTACGACAGAAACGCGGTTATCCACAGGCCCTTTCTCGTCAGCGACACACCGCACCCGCCTCGCTAGGCTCAGCGGCATGTCACGGGTGGTGGTAGTCAGCGGTGGGGGCACGGGAATCGGTCGAGCGGTGGCCGCGTCCTGTGCGAAAGACGGCGACTCGGTGGTCATCGTCGGCCGGCGGGCCGATGTGCTGGCCACGACGGCGGCGGAGATCGGTGCGCACGCGATCGTCGCCGACATCGGCGAGGTCGCCGGCGCCGAGGGGGTGGCGGCTGAGATAGCTGAGCGATACGGCCGCGTCGACGTGCTGGTCAACAACGCCGGCGGGAACGCGGCGCTCGCCCTGCCGGACCCCGTCGCGAGCCCCGTCGCGCGGGCGTCGGCGGCCTGGCTGGGCAACCTACGCAGCAACGTGCTGACCGCCGTGCACCTGACCGAGGCCCTCCGCGACCTGCTCGCCGCGGACGCCCGCGTCATTCTGATCAGCTCGATCGCGGCCTTCCGCGGCTCGGGCTCCGGCTCCTACGGCGGCAGCAAGGCGGCGCTGCACCCCTACGCGATCGACCTGGCCGCGGCGCTCGGCCCGCGGGGCATCACCGTCAACGTGGTGGCACCGGGCTACACGACGGAGACCGAGTTCTTCGGCGGGACGATGACGGAAGAGCGGCACGAACTGCTCGTCGGCCAGGCGCTCAACAAGCGCGCCGGCCACACGGACGACGTCACCGCGACGATCCGCTGGCTGACCTCGCCGGACGCTCGCCATGTCACCGCGCAGATCATCCAGGTCAACGGCGGCGCTCTACCCGGGCGGTAGCCGACCATGCGGTGCCGGCCGTGCGCGGCCGGCGCTCCGGGCGGTAGCGGCCCACGCGGATTCGGGCCCTGCGCGGGCTGCGCGCTGGGCGATAGCGGCCCGTGCGGGTGCCACGGCCCTGCGCGGCCTGCACGCCGGGCGATAGCGGCCCGTGCGGGTGCCACGGCCCTGCGCGGCCCGCGCGCTGGGCGGTAGCGGCCCGTGCGGGTGCCACGGCCCTGCGCGGCCCACGCGCTGGGCGATAGCGGCCCGTGCGGGTACCACGGCCCTGGGCGGCCCGCACGCCGGGCGGCAGCGGTCCACGCGGGTGCGGGCCCTGCGCGGCCCACGCGCTGGGCGATAGCGGCCCGTGCGGGTGCCACGGCCCTGCGCGGCCCGCACGCCGGGCGGCAGCGGCCCACGCGGGTGCGGGCCCTGCGCGGCCTGCACGCCGGGCGGCAGCGGCCCACGCGGGTCCCGGCCCTGCCCGACCTGCGCGCCGCCTTCGCGGCCACGAGATCGCGCTGGCGGCACCGCGGCCGGTGGTGGGTTGGACGACGGCGCGCCACCACAGCCGAGCAGCCGTTCACCAGCATCGACCTGGTGCGAACAGACGAGAGCGCCGTCGCGGTCTCCGCGTTCGAAGAGGTGGTCTAGTCGACCACCGCGCCGGCGGTGGCGTTGATGACCGTGCCCGTCAGCGCCGTGGCGTGGTCCGAGGCCACGAACGCCGCCAGTTCCGCCACGCGCGCGACCGTGAGGGGACGGCCGAGCGGGCTCCCGGCCCCAGCGGCCTCGACCACCTCCTCGAACGGCACGCCCAACCGGGCCGCGGCATCGCGCCACATGCGTTCTGTCAGGGAGCCCAGCCGCGTTGCCGTCTCCGGGATCCCGGTCAGGCGCAGGCAGACGACGCGAGTGCCACGCGGGCCGAGTTCCGCGCCCAGTTGCCGGACCAAGGTCTCGACCGCCGCCGAGGCGCTGCCGAACGGCCCGGTCGTCGCGACCGGCACCCGGGCCATCGGGACGGAGATCATGATGATCACGCCGTTGGTCATGTGCACCGCCGCAGCTTTGGCGATGTTGAATGCCGCCCGGGTGGCGTCGGCGACCGGCTGGACTACCGCGTCCGCGCTCATTTCGATCAAGGGAAGGCCCTGGGCACCGCCGTCGAGGCCGACGGCATTCACGCAGATGTCGATGTTGCCGATCCGAGCCGCGTACGCGTTCACCTGTGCCTCGTCCAGCACATCCAGCACAGCTGTCGCCGCCCGCTGGCGGCCGAACGTGGCGATGTCAGCGGCCACTGCCTCGAGCGCTGGCAAAGATCGACCGGCCAACCGGACACTAGCGCCCTGACCAGCCAAAACGCGGGCGATCTCGCCGCCGATCGCGCCTCCGCCGCCGTACACGATGGCCTTTTTCTGGTCGAGCATGAGCGTTCCTCCGAGCGCCATTCGTTTGATCCTCTCGCATTGAGACGACATTTCTGCCGATTACCCGTCGCGGATGCCGCACCGGGTGCCGGTGGCCCTAAGGTCGTCCCATGAAGTTGCTCGTGACCGGCGGAGCCGGATATATCGGGTCCGTCGTCGTGCACCAGTTGCTCGACGCCGGCCACACGGTCGAGGTCATCGACGACCTGTCGACCGGGCACGTCGGCTCGCTGCCGGGCGAGGTGATGCTGCACAAGCGCGACCTGCACGAGGTCGCCGAGGTGCTCACCCCGACGGCCGGTTTCGACGGCGTGCTGCACTTCGCCGCCAAGATCGCCGCCGGTGAGTCGGTCGAGCGTCCGGAGCTCTACTGGCACACCAACGTCGCGGGCTCGCTCGCCCTGCTCGACGCGATGCGCCTGGCCGGCGTGCAGCGGCTGGTGTTCAGCTCGACCGCCGCCGTCTACGGCAACCCGAGCACGCTGCCGATCACGGAGCAGGCGACGGTCGCGCCGACCAACCCGTACGGCTGGACCAAGCTCGCCGTCGACATGGCCATCGCCCATGCGGTCAAGGCGCACCAGCTAGGCGCGACCAGCTTGCGCTACTTCAACGTCGCGGGCGCGGCGCTCGACGGCGCGATCCCGCTCGGCGAATGTCACGAGCCCGAGACACACCTGATCCCCGCCGCCCTCGAGGTCGCCGCCGGATTGCGACCGAGCCTGCGGATCTTCGGTGGCGACTACCCGACCCGCGACGGCACGTGCGTGCGCGACTACATCCACGTCGAGGATCTCGCCGCCGCCCACCTGCTCGCCCTGGAGGCGATCGACCCAGGTCGGCACAAGATCTACAACCTCGGCAACGGCAAGGGCTTCTCCAACCTGCAGATCGTCGACATGGTGCGCCAGGTGACGGGCCAGGACGTGAAGGTCTCACCCGCTCCGCGCCGTGCCGGCGACCCCGCTACGCTCATCGCGTCGTCGGTCCGCGCACGCGCCGAGCTGGGCTGGGTCGCCGCGAAGCCCGACCTGGCATCGATCGTGGGGGACGCATGGGCCTACTTCCAGACGCGCCGCATCGCCGGCTCAACCGGCTGACCGGCGAGTGGGTCCTGGTCTCACCGCACCGCACGGCCCGCCCCTGGCAGGGCCAGGTCGAGGAGACGACACCCGAGAAGCGTCCTGAGTACGACCCGTCGTGCTACCTGTGCCCCGGCAACACCCGGGCCGGCGGGGTCAAGACTCCGGTGTACGACTCCACGTACGTCTTCGACAACGACTTCGCCGCCCTGTTGCCTGACGCGTCGGGCGGCGGAGTCGACGACGGCCTGCTCGTCGCCCGCCCGGAGCGCGGCATCTGCCGGGTGGTCTGCTTCTCGCCCCGCCATGACCTGACGCTCGGCGACATGTCCCGGCCGGCGCTGCGGACCGTGGTCGACACCTGGGCCGAGCAGACCGCCGGCCTGGGCAGCATCGACTGGGTCAACCACGTCCAGGTCTTCGAGAACCGCGGCGCGATGATGGGTGCCAGCAACCCGCACCCGCACGGCCAGATCTGGGCAACCGAGAGCCTCCCGAACGAGCCGGCGAAGGAGCTCGCGCAGCAGGCGGCGTACGACGGGGATTGCCTGCTCTGTGACTATCTGGCCGCCGAGCTGAAGGACGGCTCACGGATCGTCGACACCAACGAGCACTTCGTCTCGCTCGTGCCGTTCTGGGCGGTGTGGCCGTTCGAGACGATGGTGCTGCCGCGCGGGCACCACGGGTCGCTGACCGACCTCGACGGCGCCACCCGCGACGGGCTGGCCGACATCCTCGGCAAGGTCACCCGGCGGTACGACCGGCTGTTCGGCATCACGTTCCCGTACTCGATGGGCTTCCACCAGCGCCCGACCGACGGCGGCGAGCACCCGAAGGCCCACCTGCACGCGCACTTCTACCCGCCGCTGCTGCGGTCCGCGACGGTCCGCAAGTTCATGGTCGGTTTCGAGCTGCTGGCTCAGCCGCAGCGGGACATCACGCCGGAAAGCGCGGCGCAGCGGCTGCGGGACCTCGACAACGATTGATTTTCGGCGCGGGCGGGTACCTCGCCCGCCATGGGCCTGACGGCGGAGGAGCGCGACCAACTGCGATCCAACGCGGACCGCACTACGGCGTCGGGTGGCTGGGTCGCGCTGGTCCTGCTGCTCTTCTTCGGCGGGTTGGCCGCTCTGTTCGCGGCACGCGGCGGCGTGGGCGAGCTGGCCCCGCCCTGGAACGTGGTTGTTGCTCTCCTGCCGTTCGTGGTCTTCGCCGCGTTGTTGACGCCGTTGTTCGTCCGGGTGCGGCGCCGCGCTCATGTCCCGTTGGTCGAGGGTGCCGACTCCGCGACGCGCAAAGCGGTGGAGCGTGCGATCCGGGCCGGTTCGAGCGACGATCCGCGGATCGACGAACTGGTGAACGACATGCGGGTGCACGGGACGGTCCGGCGGCTCGCGGCCACCGCGGCGTCCCAGGTCGTGGCCGGGATCGCTTTCGTCGCAGCCGCGATCATCGGCGACGAGCTCATCGCCCGGCTGCTGCTGATCGGTGCCGCGGTCGGCACGTTGACCGCCGCCGGCCTTCTCCTACTGCGCAGGCGCCGACTGCTGGCCTACCGCTCCGACGACCATCGGCCGACCGGACCGCCGGCCGCTGCGAAGGGCGATTGACAGCGGCCGACGGGGATCCGGTCGTCAGCTCGCATAGACCTCCAGCTCCGACAGCTGCCCGGCGGGCCAACCGGTGTTGCCGGTGACGTTGACCCGGACGTACCGGGTCGAGGTCGCCGCGAACGTGACGGTCACGGCGTTGCCGGTCGCCGGGTTGAAGACACGACCGGCGGACGCGGCGAGAGTGCTCCACGTGGAGCCGTTGGTGCTGCCCTGGATCGACAGCGTCTGCGTGCGGGTCTGCCAGGCGGCCTGCGGTGGGAGCTTGAGCACGACGCGGCTGACCGAGGTCGCCGCGCCGAGATCGACCTGCACCCACTGCGGGAACGCGTTGTTGGGGCTCTCCCAGTAGCTGTCGGCGTTGCCGTCCACGACGTTGCCCGAGCCGTAGCTCTGCGTGTGTCCACTTTCGGCAGTCGGCCGACCGAGCGCCAGGTTGGTGTTGGCCGGTGGCGCGTTGGTGGTCACGCTGACCACATTGGATGGACTCGACACGTTGCCCGCGTTGTCGCGCGCCACTACCGAGAACGCATAGGCGGTGTTCGGGCTCAGGCCGTTCACGGTGTACGAGGTGCCGCCCGGCGACCCGACCACGGTCGAGCCCTGGCGCACGTCGTAGCCCACCACACCCACGTCGTCGCTCGACGCGGTCCACGACAGCGAGACGCTCGTGGTGGTCTTGCCGGTCACGGTCAGGTTGCCGGGCGGGGTGGGCGGGCTGCCGGGCTCGCTGACCCCGCCGTACACCTCGAACTGCGCGATCTGGGCCGCCGGCCACCCGGTGTTGCCGCTGATCGTCAGGCGCACGTAGCGGGCCTGTGCGGCGGTCACGGATACAGTCGCGGTGTTGCCGGAGCCGGGGTTGAAGGTCACCCCGGCGCTGGGCGCGAGCGTCGTCCACTGCGAGCCGTTGGTGCTGCCCTGGACCAGGATCGTCTGGGTGCGTGTCTCCCAGCCGGGCGGAAGTTTCAGCACGACCCTGTTGACCAGGACCGCGGTGCCGAGGTCGACCTGCAGCCATTGTGGGAACGCGCTGTTGGCGCTCTCCCAGTAGCTGCCGACGTTGGCGTCGACCGCGTTGCCGGCGGCGAACCCGCCGTTCTGCGAGCTGGCCGAGGTGGGCTTGTTGAGCGCGAGGTTGCCGGTCGGCGGGTCGGGCGGGGCGCCACCGGTGGTGGGCTGGGTGGGCCGGTTCGGTGTCAGCGCGAGCTGGCCCTTGAGCATGCGGCCGCCGTCGGCGGTGATCCGTAGGTAGTAGTCCGACGAGCAGAACGTGCCGTCCTCGTCGAGGGCGCGGATGTTGGCGCCGGCGGGGGTCGTGGCCTGGGTCTCGGAGGTCTTGGCGATCTGGTTGCCCTCGTTGTACTCGTCGAACATCGAGACGTAGAGGCCGGCCGCGCCGACGCGGATCATGTTGTAGAGGTGGCGCCAGTAGAAGTCGCCGTGCCGGCGGTGACCCGACGACAGGTCACCCGGCATCACGCAGGGCTGGTAGTCGATGCCGTTGGCGTTGCAGTCGGCCTGGTCGGGGACGTTGACGTTGGTGTAGAACCAGTCGAGGCCGGCCAGGTCACCGGTGCGGCCGACCATCCACGGCGAGATCATGTTGAACGCGTGGTAGACCTCGGAGAACCCGGGTCGCGAGTCGTTGATGCCTTGGCGCCAGTACGTGGGCACGCCGCCGATCACGTAGCAGCCCTGCGCCTTGAACCAGTTGACGACGTCGAGACACGCCGCGGGCGCGAACGGGCGGCCGTCGTCGTTGAACCCGAAGCCCCAGATGCAGACGACGGGCTTGCCGTTCTGTCGGGCGTACGCCGCGGAAGCCGTGTGTGCGGACATCTTGCTGGACCAGTCGGTCTTGATCTGCGACTGCATGTTCGTCCAGCTCGTGACGTCGTACATGATGTAGAACTTGCGGCCGTACTTCTCCGCCGCCGCCCGCACCTTCTGCGCCATCGCGTCCCGGGTCGGGCCCTCGTCGCCGAACGGGTTGAACCGCTGGAGTGCGGCGGTGTCGCAGTTGTACTGCTGCATCCACTTGAAGTGCGTGTCGACGGTCTGGTCGTCGTACGACGAGAACAGCTGCGCCGGCTGCCCGTTGCCGAGATTCGGGTACGCGGTCGTGTAGCCGCGCGTGTACTCGCGCATGTCCGGCCACGACACGATCGTGGTGTTGCCGGGCGAGGGCGGCTGGAACCGGTCGCGCGACCAGTGCCACCAGCCCCCGATCGGCGCGCCGTCGCCCGGGCAGGCGAACCAGCCCTGATAGCCGACCGAGATCTTGCCGACGACGTCGCCCGGTGGGCTTGCGGCGCTGGCCGGGCTGGCCAGGACGGCAGCCAGCTCGGTGGTGGAGACAGCGGCGAGGGCGGACCCGGCCGCCACTGAGGTCACGAATCTTCGGCGCGAGACCGCCATGTCTACCGCTCCTTGGGGGGTCGGGACGGGATCGACGGTCATCGTGCCAGGACGCGACACACGCACGCAATAGTCGTACTCATGATTGAAATATCTCGACAGCACACTGCTTGGTTTCTTACGATCATCGACATGCCCGATGTCCTCGTGGAGGCGGCCGGCCTCGTCAAGCGCTACCCGCCCCGCGACCGCCACGGCACCCCGTTCACCGCGGTCGATGGCATCGACTTCACGCTGCGACGTGGCGAGTCGTTCGGCTTCCTCGGCCCCAACGGCGCTGGCAAGTCGTCGACGATGCGCATGATCGCCTGCGTGTCGCCGCCGACGGCGGGCACGCTGCGAGTGCTCGGCATGGATTCCCTCACCGCTGGGCGGCAGATCCGCGCCCGGCTCGGCGTCGTGCCGCAGGACGACGCGCTCGACCGCGACCTGACCGTGCTGGAGAACCTGCTGATCTACGGCCGCTACTTCGGGCTGCCGAGACAGCTGATCGCCGCCCGCAGCGCGCAACTGCTGGAGTTCGCCCAGCTCGCGGAGCGCGGCGGCGAGCGGGTCGACGCGCTCAGCGGCGGGATGCGGCGGCGGCTGACGATCGCTCGCTCGCTGATCAACGAGCCGGAGATCCTGCTCCTCGACGAACCCACGACCGGACTCGACCCGCAGGCCCGCCACGTGCTGTGGGACCGGCTGTTCCGGCTCAAACAGCAGGGCGTCAGCCTGATCCTGACCACCCACTACATGGACGAGGCCGAACAGCTCTGCGATCGGCTGATCGTGATGGACAAGGGCCGGATCGTCGCGCAGGGAACGCCGGCCGAGCTGATCGCCAAACACTCCACAAGGGAGGTCCTCGAGCTGCGCTTCGAGATCGGCGAGCAGGACAAGGCCGTGGCCAAGCTGCGGGACGCCGCGATCCGGGACCGGCTGGAGGAACTGCCCGACCGTGTCCTCTGGTACACCGCCGAGGGTGAGGCGGCGCTCGCGGTCGTCCATCAGGTCGGCCTGCGGCCGGCGACCGCGATGGTCCGCCGGGCCAGTCTCGAAGACGTGTTCCTCGCGCTCACCGGCCGGACGCTGGTGGACTGAATGGTGGCCGCCGACACGATGGCGCTGCGCGCCTACCAGTACTGGATCCTGCGCTACCGCCGCACCTGGCGCGGCACCGTGGTAATCAGCATCGCGAATCCGTTGTTGTTCCTGGTCGCGATCGGTCTCGGCCTGGGCCGGCTCGTTGGTCCGGACTCGGCGACCCTCGGCGGCGTCGACTACCTGGCGTTCTTCGCACCCGGGATCCTGGCGGCGGCCGCGATGCAGAACGGCATCGTGGAGGCCGCGTTCCCGGTGGCGGTCAACCGTGGCCCCGGCGGCGCGTACCCGGTCGCCGCCGGTACGCCGCTGGAGCCGGAGGACATCCTGCACGGTCATCTCCTCTTCATGGCGTCGCGGGTGGCGCTGAGCGCCGCGGTGTTCGTGGCGGTGATGGTCGCGTTCGGCGCGGCGGAGTCGCCGTTGGTGCTGCTGGCACTGCCCGCCGCCGCCCTGACCGCGATGGCGTTCGCGCTGCCCTCGGCGGCCTGGGCCGTCACGCTGCCCGACGTGCGGCCCGTGAACGGCATCTTCAAGTGGGTGGTGATGCCGCTCTACCTGTTCTCCGGCACGTTCTTCGCGGTGGAGCAGCTGCCGGCGGTCGTGCGACCACTCGTCTACGCCACCCCGCTGTGGCACGGGGTCGACCTCTGCCGCTCGCTGAGCCTCGGAACGGTGTCGTGGCCGCTCGCGGCGGTGCACGTCGGCTATCTCGGCGCCCTCTGCGCGGTCGGCTATCTGGCTGCGCGCCGCACGTACCGGCGACACCTCCACGCGTGAAGGGAGCCTGAACCGTGTCGTCCGCCCACCTGATCGTCGTGCGCCACCTCTGGGTGCTGCGCCACGGCCGACCGTGGAACCTCGTCGTCAACGGCATCTTCGAGCCCTTCCTCTATCTCCTGTCCATCGGTGTCGGCATCGGGCAGCTGGTCAGCGGCGACTCCGGTGCGTCGAGCTACGCCGCGTTCGTGGCGCCGGCGCTGTTGGCCACCTCGGCGATGAACAGCGCGGTCAACGAGACGACCAGCAACGTCTGGTGGCGGGTCCGGTTCGACAAGGTGTACGACGCCATCGTCACGACGCCGATGCGGATCGGGGACATCGCGCTCGGCGAGATCGCCGCGTCCGTGCTGCGCAGCACCCTGTCGTCGAGTTGCTTCTTCGCGGTCATCGCCCTCCTCGGGATGGTGCACTCCTGGTGGGCGGTGCTGGCCGTGCCGGCAGCCGTCCTGATCGCGTACGCCTTCTCCGCCGCCGGCCTGGCCGCCGCCACCTACATCCGCGAGCCGCACCACCACCAGTACCTGCAGCTGGTCATGCTCCCGATGTTCCTGTTCGCGACCACCTTCTATCCGTTGTCGATCTATCCGCCCGTGCTGCAGGCGCTGGTCGCGGCGCTGCCGCTCTACCAGAGCATCGAGCTCATGCGTGGCCTCACCACCGGCCAGCTCGGCGCCGGCGTGCCGATCGCCGTCGCGTACCTCCTGGTCATGGGCGCCGGCACGACCTGGCTCGCCCGCCGCCGCTTGTCGGTCCTGTTGCTGAGTTGATCCGTTACCTTCGGGGAGCGTTTTGCCATGTTGCCGATCGTGGACGGTGGCGGTAGGACATAGAGACGCATGCTGATCCAGGAGGGGCAATGAAGCTCGGAAAGATCGCAGTCGTCGCTGCCGTAGCCGCGGCAGGGCTGGTGGCGCCGGGCTCGAGCCCGGCGCTCGCGCATGGTGGTGGCGGCGAGCCACCCAGGGATCCCACGGCCGTCGGCTTTGGCGGCGCCGTCTCGACCGTCGACCCGACCGCCACCGCGGTGGGCCTCGACGTGCTCCGCCGGGGCGGCAACGCCGTCGACGCCGCCGTCGCGGCCGCCGCGACGCTCGGCGTGACCGAGCCGTTCTCCGCCGGCATCGGTGGCGGCGGCTTCTTCGTCTACTACGACGCCAAGACCCGGCGCGTGCACACGATCGACGGCCGCGAGGCCGCACCGCGCGCGATGGGCGAGGACGCCTTCCTCAAGGCCGACGGCGCCGCGATGGCGTTCCAGGAGGCGCGGGTCAGCGGCATCGCTGCCGGCGTGCCCGGAACCCTGCTGACCTGGAAAGAAGCCGTGCGCAAGTGGGGCAGCCGGTCGCTGTCCGCGGCCCTCGCGCCGGCGGCCGACGTCGCGCAGCGCGGGTTCACCGTCGACGCCACGTTCCGTCAGCAGATCGCCGACAACACCGCCCAGTTCGCGCAGTTCGGCTCGACCCGCGACCTTTACCTGCCGGGCGGGCAGCCGCCGGCGGTCGGCTCGCGCTTCCGCAACCCTGACCTGGCCGACACCTACCGGGAGATCGCCCGGCACGGCACCGACACGTTCTACGAGGGCCGGATCGCCCGCGACATCGTGTCGACGGTGCAGCACCCGCCGGTGGCCACTGACCCCGCGGAGCCTTGGGCGTACGAGATTCGTCCCGGCGGCATGACGCTGAGCGACCTCGCCCGCTACGACGTCCGGTTCCCGGCGCCAACCCGGTCGGACTACCGCGGATACACGGTCTACGGAATGTCGACCCCGTCGAGCGGTGGCGTCGCGGTGGGCGAGGCGCTCAACATCCTGGAGCGGTTCGACCTGTCGGACATGAGCGCTGTCGAGGCGCTGCACCACTATCTCGAGGCCAGCGCGTTGTCGTTCGCGGACCGCAACCGCTACGTCGGCGCCGACACCCCACAGCGGCTGCTCGACGAGCTGTTGCGTGACCGGTTCGCCGCTGAACGCGCCTGCCTGATCGACCCCGCGAAGGCGTTCGTCAAGCCCGTCGCGCCGGGCAACCCCGACGGCCAATATGGCGGGTGCGCGACCGCCACCGCCGGCGCCGAGGGCAACCCGGGGCAGAGCACGACCAACCTCACCGTCGCTGACAAGTGGGGCAACGTCGTGGAGTACACCCTCACCATCGAGCAGACCGGCGGCAACGCGATGGTGGTGCCGGGCCGCGGCTTCCTGCTCAACAACGAGATGACCGACTTCACCTTCATCCAGACGCCGGGCGCGCCGCCCGACCCGAACCTGCCCGCGCCGGGCAAGCGGCCGCGGTCGTCGATGTCGCCGACGATCGTCTTCGACGACGGCAAGCCGTTCATGGCGTTGGGTAGCCCAGGTGGCGCCACGATCATCACCACCGTGCTGCAGATGCTGGTCAACCGCATCGATCTCGGGATGACCCTGCCCGAGGCGATGGCCGCGCCGCGCGCGTCGCAGCGCAACAGCACGGCGCCGCAGGCGGAGCCGGCGTTCATCACGGCCTACGGCGCTGATCTCAAGGCGCTCGGCCAACCCGAGTTCGTCAGCACGCCCGAGCTCGGCGCCGCCACGGCGATCGAGTTCACCCGGCACGGCGGCATGATCGCGACGGCCGAACCGGTCCGCCGTGGTGGCGGCGCGGCAGGCGTCGTACGCACCAAGAACTCGCACTGAAGCACCCCCTCTTCGTACGCGGCGGCGCCGAGATTCGGTCGCCGCCGCGTCCGTTGTGGTCGGTGAACAGTTTCGATCCTGCGGCGGTCCCCACATCGAGTTATCCACAGGCTGGCAGTTATCCACAGGCACACTTGCGGGTCCTTCGCGGCCGAGTGACGCGCTCTACACTGGGCTCACGGACAGTCACGACCGCCGATGCGCTGGTCGCGCTGCCCGGCCTTGACAGCGACTCGGGCGGTGAGATGAAGCAGATCAGAGACCGACGTTCGCACGCGCGGTGGCTGGCCGCGGCGACGGCCGTGCTGACGGTCGCGACGCTACCGCTGCTCGCGACGCCGGCGCACGCGGACACCGTGCGGTCACTGTCCTGGCATCTCGACACGCTCCGCATCCCGCGCGCCCAGCAGATCACGAAGGGTGCGGGCGTGACGGTCGCCGTCATCGACAGCGGCGTTCAGGCGACCAACCAGGATCTCGTGGGCCAGGTTGTGCCTGGCAAGGCCTTTGTGCCTGGCGCCGCCGCGGACGGTCGCACCGATCCTGACAAGAAGGTGAGCCACGGGACCGCGATGGCGAGCCTGATCGCTGGGCGGGGCGGCGGTCAACAGCGCTTGCTCGGCATCGCGCCGCAAGCCAAGATCATGCCCGCGGCGGTCGGCGACTCGACCGAGGCGATGGCCGAGGCGATCCGGTGGGCCGCCGACCAGCGGGTCGGGGTGATCAGCCTTTCAATGGCTACGCTCTCCCGCCTAGTCTATTCCGAGCTCGACGACGCGATCACCTACGCGCAACAACGCGATGTGGTCGTCGTCGCGAGCAGCGGCAACGAGGGCGAGGACCTCGGTCAGATCGCCAGGCACCCCGGTGTGGTGTCCGTCGGCGCCGTCGACCGCAAGGGCAAGGTCTGGGAGGGCTCGAGCCGAGGCGCCGAGCTGGCCGTGACCGCGCCCGGCGTCGACGTGATCGCGTCGGTCAACTTCGGCAACGGCTACGGTGTCGGCACCGGCACGAGCACCGCCGCCGCGATCGCTGCCGGGGTGGTCGCGCTGATCCGGGCGCGGTTCCCGGACCTCGACGCCGCCAACGTCATCAACCGCCTGGTCAGCACTGCTACCGACAAGGGCAACAAAGGACGGGACTACCTCTACGGCTTCGGCATCATCGATCCGGTACGCGCATTGACCGCTGACGTCCGGACCGTCGAGGCCAACCCGCTCGGTGCGGCGGCTCCCGTGCCGGACGATGCCTCGCGGGCGCCAGGCTCCGCGGAGGACAGCGACGACGGCTCGGGCCTGGGCATCAAGTTCACCAACCCGGCTGGCCTGCTGGTCTACGGACTTGGTTGCCTGGCCGTGGTGGCCGCGATCGTGGTGCTGATGGTGTGGTCCAACCGCCGCCGGCGCCGGCGGCTCTCTGCGGCGGGGTTCCCGGGCGCGCAGGGGTCTGGGCCGCAGTGGGGTGGGCCGCCGCCACCTGGGTACGCGCCGCAGCAGGGCCACTATCCGCCTCCACCTGGGTACGCGCCGCAGCAGGGCCACTATCCGCCTCCACCGCAGCAGCCCGGGTTCGGCGCGCCTCCACCGCAGCCGGCATACGGAGCCCCACCTCAGCCGCCGGCATACGGCCCCGCGCCTCAGCCACCGGCATACGGCCCCGCGCCTCAGCCGCCGACATACGGGCCCTCCTCGCAGCAGCCGACCAACGGCCCCTGGCCGCAGCAGCCGGCGTTCGGCGCGCCGCCACCGGGTCGCGGGCCCGATCCACACCACGGCGAGGCACAAGGCCAGGCCGACGAGCGACCGGCGCCACGACCTCCGGGGCAACCATGAGGGCCGCGCGGGCTCGGGCCGGCCACCTGGCAGCTGCTTCGGCTATGGGCGGGCGCGATGGCGTTCCTGCGGGGACCGTCTTCTCTGGACAACTCGAGCCAGCATCCGAGCAGCGGCAACCGTCTTCGTCGGGTGGCCGGTAGGGTACGCATTGACGTCCGGCACCATCATCGGCCGCCGAGACCTGGGGAGAAGCAATGGGGGAGAAGTTCGAGTCCGGCAACGAGGAGCTCGACGCACAGGTCGACAGCTGGAAGCGGATCGACCAAAACACTGTGGAGCTCCAGCTCAAAGACGGCTCGGTCATGACGGTCGACAACAACGGCGACCGCATCCATGGCGAGTGGGATCGTCCGCTCGCTTTCGACATGCGAGTCGACCAGGCCAACGTCGGCACGTCACGGCCCGACGTCGCCCCCAAGGGTTTGACCGAGGCGGCGCCCGACGCCCAGACGGGCGTGGACCTTGAGTCGCTCGAGGCCACGCAGAAGTGGCTACGCGAGCGGGCCGCCTATCTCGGCCGGCTCTACTACGCGATGCCCGGGATCCTCGAAAAGATCGACGGGCCGGCCAGTGCGGAGTTTCCGACCTTGGGTGGCCACAAGGGCGCCACCGAGATCCATAGCAAGCACACGATGCTGTACAAGTCGTTCCGTTCCGAGCTCGAACGCATCATCGAGCACCTGCACGACACCGCCGACGCGCTGGGCAAGATCAAAGAGAACTACGCGGCAGCGGAAGATCGGAACGCGCTCACCGCTCAGCAGTGGCAGTCGATCTTCGGCGAGGCCGCTGAGAAGCAGCACCAGATCTAGCGATCTGCCAGGGGGAGGAAGAGCAGATGGCACTCGACTGGACGACCATGGTCAACCACGTCGTCATCGCCGGGCGTCCCGCCGACGTGGAGGATGCCGCTCTCGGTTGGCAGGAGCTGATCGGCAACGTACGCGATGTGTGCACGTCGTTGGAACGCGACATCAACGGCATTGACGGGTTCTGGACGGGCAAGGCCGCCGACGCGTTCTCCGAGAAGGTCAAGACGGTCAGTCAAGATCTCAAGAAGCTGTCCGACAGCGCGGCGCCGGAAGGCGGCACGGGCATCGTCGACACGCTCCGCACCGCCGCACAGGACCTGCAGGCCGCCCAATCGGCGATGCCGGTCCCGAGCAGCATGCTCGGTGAGCTGATGGCCGCACGGGACGCGCGGATCTCCATCGGCCCGGGCGTGCTCGAGGTCGAGCTGGAGGCCGGCTTTTTCAACAACGCGCCGATGAGCTTCGCCGGCTGGCTCGGCGATCAGTTCCGCAAGTTGCTGACCGACGTCGAGAGTGACGCGCGTCAGGCGTACGACACGGTGAGCGGCCAACACACATCGGCAGCCGAACGAGCGCCCGACGCAGCGCCGACGTCCGGCGCCCAGGCGCCCGAGTTCAAAACCCCGGAGCTCGGCGGTGGCGGCCCCGGCGTGGGTGGCGGGGGCGGGGTCCCGAACATCGGCGGCGCCGGTGGCGGCGGTGGGGCCGGCGGGCTGGACCTGCCCAAACCCGGCGGCAGCGGGGTGGGCAACATGCCCGGCGTGCTCGACGGGTCGCCGATCGGAAAGCCCTCGACCCCGGACCTCGGCGGCTTCGAGCCGGGCTCCGGCCTGGCTGGGGCGGGCGGCGGCCTGACTACCGGAACTCCTGGCCTAGGCACCGGCGGCCTCGGCGGCGGCGGCCTGGGCACTGGCGGCTTGGGCACAGGCGGCCTCGGCGGCGGCGCCGGGCTCGGCGGCGGCGGCGCGGGCATCGGCGCGGCCGGACTCGGCAAGATCCCAGGCGGCGGCTCGCTCGGCAAGCCGGTCACGCCGACGATCGCCCCGATGGGCGGTGGCCTGGCCGGCCGCGGTGGGGCGGGCGCAGGTCGTGGCGGCACCGGCCGGCTCGGCGCAGGCGGTGCGGCCGGCATCGGCGGGGTCGGTGCGGGTGCCGCGGGCGGCGCGGGTCGCGGTGCGGGCCGAGGAGCCGGCGGTATGGCCGGCATCGGTGGCGTCGGCGCTGGTGCGGGCGGCGGTCCGGGCAAGGGCGGCGGGGCCGGGAAGGGCGGCGCTGGTCGCGCAGGTGCCGGCTTCGTCGGTGGCCCGGGTGCTTCTGGCGGGCACGGCGAGGAAGACGAGTACGACAGCTGGCTCTATGAAGACGAGAACGTCTGGAACGGCGGCTCCGACGCTCCCCCGCCGCCGGTTCTCGGCAACTGACCCACGAGCGTTCCCTGTGCGTGAGGAACCCGAACCCACCGCCCGGCCACCCAAACCGGCCGACGCGGCGGGCATTGCCGTGCCGCTTGCCAAGGCGCGCACGCTGGGCTGCAGGTGGGCAGCGGCGGTAGCTGCGGCAACGTTGATCGCGTCCGTGGTCGCCGTTGGTGTGAGCGTGCCGGCGGCGGCTGCCGCGGGGCGCGCGCCGTCCTGCGGGCCCAACGTGGGCGAGCCGATGACCATCAAACCGTGGCCGTTGCAGCAGCTGCGGCCCGACCTGGCTTGGCCGATCAGCGAGGGCGCGGGAATCACGGTCGCGGTGATCGACTCGGGGGTGTCGGCCACGCATCCGGCGCTGGCCGGGAAGGTGCTCGAGGGTCGCGACTTCGTCGAGTCGTCCGCGCGCGGGCGGTGTGACGAGGTGGCGCACGGGACGCTGGTCGCCGGGGTGATCGCGGGGCGGCAGCCGCAGAACTCCGTGTTCAGCGGCATCGCGCCGAAGGCGTCGATTCTGCCCATCCGAGTATTGCGCGACCTGCAGAAGGACTTCGACCCGAACACGTCCGCCGACATCGCGACGGCGATCACCTGGGCGGCGGACCAGGACGTCGACGTGATCAACCTGTCGCTCACCACCGATCCGACGTCGGGGTTGGAGGACGCGATCGACTACGCCGTCGAGCACGGCGTTGTCGTGGTGGCCGCGGCCGGCAACGACGGGGGCAGCAATGGCAACGAGCAGACGGCGTACCCGGCGGCCTACGACGGCGTGATCGCCGTTGCCGGGATCGACCAGGCGGGTCATCACGTCGACACCTCGACGTCGGGGCCCTATGTGGACGTCGCGGCACCCGGCGCCGAGGTAGCCGGACCCATGCCGCGCGGCGACGGGTACGCGCAGTTCAAGGACGGTGGTACGAGCTTTGCCGCGGCGTACGTGTCGGGGCTGGCGGCGCTGATCCGCTCCGCGGATCCGGATCTCAAGCCGTCCCAGGTGGCGGAGCGGATCACCGCGACCGCCGACCATCCGCCGGAGGGCCGCAACAACCAGGTCGGCTACGGGATGATCAACCCTTACCGCGCCCTGACCGCGATCGCCGGCGCCGCGAAGCCGTCCCCCGCCCCCCTGGCGCTCACCCCCGTGACGCTGCCCAAGGATCCGATGGGCAACACCCGCACGATCGCTACGTGGACCGCGGCCACGCTGGCCGCCCTGGCGCTCGTGATCGCGCTGTGCGCCGCAGTGCTTCGCCGCACCCGACGCCGCGTCGCCCCCGGCGGCGCCGCCGTTGTGTCTGGCACCCGCCGCACGCTCAAGCAGGGGCAACCGAGTGATGGCCGAGAGCCGTCGACAACGTCGGCCACCGGGCCGAAGGTACGCGGCAAAGGCGCCACTTCCCGACCCCGCAAGGATGCCGCGTCCCGGCCTGACGAACGCGCCGGCGTCCCAACCCCGATCACCCAAGGCGGTCCGGCGCGCCCGAGCACCGCCGCCGGCTCACTGCCGGGCCAACGCCACCAGCCGTTGAGCTGGCAACCCGATGCCGGACGGCCGGGCAGCGCGCAGCCAGGTCAAGGGGGCGGAACTCCCAACTACAGCGGTCGCGCACAGGTCCCGCCCCGCTGACAGCCAAAACCCTGCAGCGGTCCTGGAGCCGACCGTCCTGGGCGCACCACGGACGCCGCACCCAAGCGGCCGCGGAGAACAGCAGAGTGGTCCGGGTGGAGGCTCAGACCGGGCCGAGAACAGCAGCGTGGCCCGGGTTTCGGGCCCGGGCCGTGCTGCGGATGATGTGCGGGAGCGTCAGCCCCAGACCTTGGCGTTGTTGGCCTCGGTCGTGATGTAGTTCTGGTTGGCGATGCCGACGGCGGCGCCGATTTCGTGCAGGATCGCGTTGATGTCGGCGACCGCGGCGTCCCACTGGGCCTGGTAGGCCTGGTAGGCCTCGCGGTCCGAGCCGTTCCACTGCATCTGCTGCAGCTGCGAGCGGAGGCTGTCGAGGCGGCCGTCGATGGTCTTCGAGATCGACTGCATCTGGGACTGCGCGTTCTCGAGCGCGGCGTAGTTGACTTGGATCTGCGACATGGTCTCGGTGTCCTTCGCTCAGATCACGGGTTCAGGGCCGAGTTGAACTTGTTGAGCATCTCGTTCTGCTGCTCGTCGTTGACCTGGTGCGTGGTGCCACCCTGGTCGAGCAGATCGGAGATGTTGTCCAACGCGGTCAGCAGCTTGGAGACGTCACCCTGCCAACGCGTCATCAGGTTCTGGAAACCGGCGGAAGCCTGGCCCTGCCATGCGACAGCCAGATCGTCCAACACGCCCCAAAGCTTTTTGAGATCACCGTCGACATCAGACCTTGTCGACCGCACATCCCCCGCAGCCTTGTGGAGCGTCGCGGCATCAACCGTGAACGGCTGACCCATAACACTCACCCCTCGCTAATTCGTGCGACACGTCCGGACTCACCGTAACGGACTCGGGCACCGCGGCGCAGCCCCGGGATCGTCAAGGCTCTATCCAGGCCGTTTGGACCAACTGCTGCCCGTCCTGTCGGCGGACGAGCGTGCCCCGGCCCGCCGGTTGCGGGCTGGGCTTGAGGGTGCCGACCAGGGCACCCTCTTCCGGCTTGCCGGACATCAGGAAAACAGGGGTGTCCAGCTCGCGCATCCGCTGGATCACCTGCTCGTAAAGGGCGCGGGCGGCGCCACCGACGCGCCGGGTCAATATCAGGTGGAGGCCGATGTCGCCGGCCTGTGGCAACAATTCCAGCAGTGCCGACAGTGGATTGTTGCCGACCGTCGCCACCAGGTCGTAGTCGTCGACGATCACGAACAGCTCGGGGCCGTGCCACCAACTGCGGCTGCGTAGCTGTTCGGGCGTGATGTCGGGGCCCGGCAGCCGCTGTTTCAGCGAGTCGCGCAGGAAGCCCACCATCTCACCGACCACTGTGGCTGACGGCGCGTAGCCCAGCAGGTGATCCCCGGAGACCGCGTCGAGCAGGCCGCGCCGGTAGTCGATGATGACGAGGCGGGCTTCCTGCGGCGTGTAGCGATCCACAATGGATCTTGCGATCAGCCGCATCAGGTTGGTCTTGCCCGACTCGACGTCGCCGAAGACGAGCAGGTGGGGGTCGACGGAGAAGTCCAGGCGCACCGGCGCCAGGTGCGACTCGTTGAGGCCGATCGCGAGGCCCGGCCCGTCGGTGCCGGCGATCTTCGTGAGCTCGTCCGCCGGCAGGCGGCGGGGCAGCAGCCGGACCTTGGGCGCCGGCGGGTGCACCCACGACTCGGCGACCGCGGCGACCATCGCGGCCGTGCCGTCGACCAGCGAGTCCGCGTCGGCCATGCCGTCGACTCGGGGCAATGCGCTCAGATAGTGCAATTTGTCGCGGGTGAGACCGCGGCCCGGCTGGCCCGTCGGCACGTTCGTCGCGGCCCGGCGGTCGATCTCGGACTCCGTCGGGTCGCCGAGCCGCAGCTCGAGGCGCGTGCCGAGCAGGTCGCGTACGTTCATCCGCAGCTCGGCCCACCGGTTGACCGTGATCATCACGTGGATGCCGTAGCCGAGGCCGCGCGCCGCTAGCCGGGTGATCCGCGTTTCCAGCTCCTCGAAATCCTCGCGCAGGGTGCCCCAGCCGTCGACGACCAGGAACAGGTCGCCGAACGGATCCTCCGGGAACCGGCCGGTGGCGCGCATCCGGCGGTACGCGGCGATCGACTCGATGCCGCGCTCGGTGAACCGCTGCTCGCGCTCGTCGAGCAGCGCCGTCGCCTCGCCGATCGACCGCCGCACCGCCTCGACGTCGCGGCGCCCGGCCACCCCGGACACGTGCGGCAACCCGGCCAGGCCGCGCAGGGTGCCGCCGCCGAAGTCGAGGCACATGAACGCCACCTCACGCGGCGTGTGGGTGAGCGCCAGCGACGAGATCAGCGTGCGCAGCAGTGTGCTCTTGCCCGACCGCGGACCGCCCGCGATCACGGTGTTGCCGGCAGCGCCGGACAGGTCGACCACCAGGGGGTCGCGGCGCTGGTCGAACGGCCGGTCGACGACACCGACCGGCACCGCCAGCCGCCCGATCCCGGGCCAGCCGGGCGACTGCAGCCCCCGGTCGGGGTCGCGCGTGAGTTGCGGCAACAGCGCGTCGAGCGGCACCGGGTTGTCGAGCGGCGGCAGCCAGACCTGGTGTGCGGGCGGGCCCTGGCCGCGCAGCCGGCCGGTGACCACGTCGAGCATCGTGACCTGGCGGGCGGACTCCGGCCCGGCGGGCTCGGCCTCGACCGGCTCGGGCGGCGCCGCGGGCATCTTCGGCAGCGGCACCGCGGCCATCGTGTAGGGCACGATCTGGCCCTGCACCCGGGCCTTGGCCGCCTGCGTCGCGGCGGTGGCCTGCCGGTAGGCGCCGGACACGTACGCGCCGCGGAACCGCAGCATGGTGGCCGTGTCGATCTTCAGATAGCCGTGCCCCGGCGCGTTGGGCAGCTCATATGCGTCCGGCACCCCGAGCACGATGCGGCTCTCCACGGCGGAGAACGTGCGCAGGCCGATCCGGTAGGACAGGTGCGTGTCGAGCCCGCGCAGCCGGCCCTCCTCGAGCCGCTGTGACGCCAGCAGCAGGTGGATGCCGAGCGAGCGGCCGAGCCGGCCGATCTGCAGGAACAGCTCGATGAAGTCGGGCTTGGCGGCGAGCAGCTCGCTGAACTCGTCACAGATGATCAGCAGGCTCGGCAGCGGTTGGAGATTCTCGCCGCCGGCCCGGGCGCGCTCGTACTCGTGGCGCGAGACGTAGTTGCCCGACGCCCGCAGCAGCTCCTGGCGGCGCTGCAGCTCGCCGGCGATCGCGTCGTGCATCCGGTCGACCAGCGGCAGCTCGTCGGCGAGGTTGGTGATCACGGCGCTGGTGTGCGGCAACGCGTCCAGGGACGCGAACGTCGCGCCGCCCTTGAAGTCGACGAGCACGAAGTTGAGCTCTTCGGACGAGTGGGTGATCGCCAGTGCGGCGACGATCGTGCGCAACAGCTCGCTCTTGCCGGAACCCGTGGCGCCGATGATCAGGCCGTGGGGGCCCATGCCCTCGAGCGCCGACTCCTTGAGGTCGAGCTCGACGACCGCGCCGTCGGGACCCAGGCCGAGCGGGATGCGCAGCGTCTCGCGCACCGGACGCGGCCGCCAGTTGCGCCGCGGGTCGACCGCCGCCGCGTCGCCGACGCCGACCAGCTCGGGCAGCTCAGGGCTGCGGGACAGCGGCTCTTCGCTGGTGGTCTGGTGGGACAGCCGGTACGGCGCCAGCTGGCGGGCCAGCGACTCCGCGGCGGTGTATGCCAGCGTGTCGGCCCGCCCGAGCGAGGTGCTCCGGTTGCCCTGGTTGACCTCGATGCGGTCGCCGTTGACGGTCAGCGCCAGCAACCAGCGGCCGGCCTCGCGGGGCACCACCCCGGACAGGTCGAAGACCGTCGTGCCGAGCAGGCCCGGGCCGGTGAGCTGGGCCGCGGCCGGCGCCTCGCCGCCGTCGAGGATCACCACCAGGTGCGCCTGCGTGGTCAGCGGCTTCGCCGACGGGTTGAACCGCCCACGGCTGCCCAGCTCCTCGTCGAGCGCGTTCTCCAGCTCGGTCATCGAGTCGAAGACCAGCCGGACCGGGCCGGCGCCGTCGACCTGGCGGTCGACCTGCACGTGCGGCAGCCACTTGAGCCAGTCCCAGTCGCCGACCCGCTCGGGCGCGGCGACCAGCGCGATCCGGACGTCTTCCGGGGAGTGGAAGGTGGCGAGCTGGCCGACCGCGGCGCGGGTCACGGCCAGCACCTGGCCACGGTCGCCGCGCAACGAGACCCGGCCGAACGCCCGCAGGGACAGCGCGATCGGCAGGTCGGGCACGGCGCGGAAGGTGTTCATGAAGCGGCGCAGCGCGATCGCCGACATCGGCTCGAGGTCTTCGACCGGCTTGGTCTCCGGCGGCGTGACGTCGACCGCGAGCTGCTGCGGGCCGACCGCGATGCGGACCTGGCCGAAATCCTCGTCGGTGGACCGGCGTTCCCACATGCGCCGCGACGCGGCCAGCGACCAGAGCGCGTCGGGCGCCGGGTGCACCCACATCGCCGCGGCGCGTTGCTGGTCGGAGGCACGGCGCACGCGCTTGCGGATCTGGGCCAGATAGCGCATGTAGTCGCGGCGTTCCGCGTCGAGCTCGGCCTTCTTGTTGCCACCGCCGCCCATCGTGCCGATCGCCATGCCCAGCATGGACACACCGAACAGGCCACCGGCGATCCAGGTGACCGCACCGCCGCCGCGGCCGGCGTACAAGAAGGCCATGGCGCCCACGCCACAGACCATCGGCAGCACCATGAGGAGCTGGCCGAAGCCCCGGGGCAGCTGTTCCGGCAGCTCCGGCGGCGACTCGACCAGCAGCTCACCGCGCGGCATGGCCGGGCCGGGCCGACGCGGCGGCCGACGGAACAGGACGGTACTCACGCCATTCCTCCCCAGGGCGGCGGGTGGTCACCGGACCGTGGCCATCGTAGGTACTCTGCCCCAAGCGGTGGCGCCCGCGATACGCCCGGGCGCGGCCTGTGGACGAGGAGCCGGTAGACAAGGGAGACATCGTGGCGGGCGCGACGACGGCGGGATCGAGCCGCGTGACGATCGTCGCGCCGAAAACCCGGGTCGATCTCGCCCTACCGTCCGATGTGCCACTCGCTGACGTACTCCCGACGCTGTTGCGGTTTGCCGGTGACCGGCTGGCCGACGAGCCTGACGGCCGCTACGGCTGGTCGCTGGCCCGGCTGGCCGGTCCCGCGCTCGACATCGCACAGTCGCCGGCGCAGTTGGAGATCCGCGACGGCGAGTTGCTCTACCTGCGCCCGCGCGGTGGTGAGCAGCCCGAGCCGGTCTTCGACGACGTGGTCGACGCGATCGCCACCGCGACCCGGATGCGGCCCGGCCGCTGGTCCGCCGCCACCACCAAGGTCTTCGGGCTCGGCCTGGGCGCGACCGCGCTGGTCGGCGGCGCCGTCGCGCTCGCGCTGACCGGCCCGCCGCGCGGTGTCGCACCGGCCATCGCCCTCGTCCTCGGGTTGCTCCTGCTCGCGACGGCCGCCGTCGCCGCGCGCGGGTTCCGCGATCACCGCAACGGGTTGCTGCTCGCGTTGGTGTCCATGGTGTACGCCGCCGTCGGTGGCCTGACCCTGTTCGCCGGCGACCGCGGGCTCGACGAGCTGGCCGCCCCTGACCTGCTGGTCTGCGCCGCAGCGATCGTCTTCGTCTCCGCGGTGGCGGGCAGTGCGGCCGTCGCCGCCTACGGCCAGGTGTTCCTCGCGGCCACCGCCGGCGCCGTGGCGCTCGGTGCGGCCGCCGCGATCTGCATGATCTTCGGGGCCACCCCCGCGGGCGCCGCCTCCGTCGTGCTCGCGTTGGCCCTGGTCGTGGTGCCCGCGATGCCGATGATGTCCTATCGGCTGGCCGGTCTGCCGGTGCCGACCGTGCCGTCCGGCACCGACGACCTGCGCTCCGACACCGAGACCGTCGACGGCGCACGGGTGTTGCGCCTCGCCGAGCGCGCCGACGACCTGCTCGCCGGGATGCTCGGTGCGGTCGCGCTGATCGCGGCCGGATCGGCGATCGCGCTGGTCACAACTGGAGGGACCGCCGGGTACGCGCTGTGCGCGGCGCTCGGGCTGCTGCTGTTCATGCGGGCGCGCTGGTTCATCTCGACCGCGCAACGGTTGCCCCTGCTGGTCGCCGGCGTGATCGCCCTGGCCGCGATCGCCGTCGGCGGCTTCCTCGCCACGAGCATGCTCGGCCGGCTGGCCTTCGTCGTCGCGGGGCTACTGGTGGTGGCCGCGGTGAGCGTCGGCTCGGCCCTGGGCGCCGGCCGTCGCCAGTCACCGGTGCTCGGCCGCACCGTCGACCTCCTGGAGATCCTGCTGATCCTCGGCATCCTGCCGCTGGTGGTCTGGGTCAGCGGCCTGTACGGCTGGATCCGCGCGATCCGCGAGAGCTAGAGCCGGCCCGGGGGGCCGAACATCTGCTGTTCGATCTCCGTCGCCGAGATCCAGGCGACGCGGAGCTGGCCGTCGCTGAGCAGCGCGACCGTGTCGTCGGGCAGCGACTCCACTTCGGACGCGGAGTCCGGGTCGACGCCGAGGCGGGCCGCCACGTAGACCGCCTGTTGGGCCCACATGCGTTGCACCAGGGCCGCGTCCGCCGCCGCGAGTGCGTCGGCGGCCGTGTCGGTGAGCTGCGCCGAGATGGTCAGCGTGGCCTGCCATGCCTCGCCGGGACGCAGGTCGACGACGCGCTGGCCCTCGATGTCGTGCACGTGCAGGATCGGACCGCCGACCCAGCCGGCCACGGGCGGGCGGCCGCCGGTGACGACGCGTACCCGGTCAGGGTTGCCGACCGCCACCTCACCGAGGCCGTGCCAGCGGCGTTCGTCCGAGGTGCGGACGAAGACCTGGGCGCCGAGCGCCAGTGCGCGGAAGACCGCGACGCGGGCCAGCCAGAGGCCGCCGATCAGGGCGATCCGGGTCGGCTGCGGGCGGAACATCCGCAGCAGGACCGCCGTGCCGTCGGCACCGCGGCCGAGCAGCAGGCCGGTGTGCTCGGCGTGCATGCCGATCGCGCCCGCGGTCGCCGCGGAGAGCGGCTGGGCGGTGCGGGTCACCATGGGCCACCACCGGTCGGTGCGGTCGCGTACGCGGCGGGACCTTGCCAGCCGTCGAGGCGGCGGAGCTTGAGGCCGAGGTGGCCGGCGCGACCTGACAGCGTGCGCGCCACCTCTGGCAGCTGCGGCGCCGGCGCGGCCATCCGCACTACGGTGCGGGCCAGCACCGACCCGCCGCCTTGCGGTCGCAGCTCGATCGAGAGGACGACCTGCGCGGCGGGTGCGCGCAGCAGCGACGACAGCGGTGCCTCGCGCGGCGGCAGCCCCTGCACCTCGAAGGCCAGGTGGTGCAGTCCGGCGGCGTGGAAGGTGGTCCAGTCCTCGCCCGGCGCGCCGCCGTCATGGGCCGGCACGTCGAGGCCGGCGCAGAGCCGGACGGCCGCCGCGAGCTGCTGCGGGCCGAGGATCTCGGTGACGATGCCGGCGCTGTTCAGCGCCTTGCTCACCCGGCCGACGGCGGCTGCGACCGCCCGGTGCACGCCGTCGACGCCGCCGCCGCGGCGGTGTGCGGCGACCGCCGCGTCGGCCACGTCGAGGCGGACCGCGACCCAGTCGCGCTGGTCGATCGGCGCCGGGCCGGACGGCAGCAGGTCGGCGGCGAGCTGCTGGTAGGAGGCGACGCTGGGGACCTGGCTGGGTAGCAGGTGGTGCGGTGCCGGCGCCGCCCAGCTGACCACCTGGACGCCGCTGACCGGCAGGGTGACGTCGTCGAGCAGGGCGGCAAGGCGGTCGACCGGGACCGGGACGCCGCGGGTGCCGGAGACGCCGAGCGGGGGCGCGATCGCGACGGCGGCGTACCAGCCCCCTTTGTCGCAGCCGATGCCGACACTGGTGCCTCTGTCGTCGTACCCGTTGATGGAATGGTCCTGTAGGACCGCCCCGGTGCCGCGCCGTCGCCGCCAACGCCGCCTGGCGCGGAAGTTGTCTGTCCACCATCGACCGTCGCGGCGGGCGTAGACGAAGCCGGCGACGATCAACGAGGCCGGGGCCGCGGCGCCGAGCCCGATCGGTGAACCGCTGAACGCGGCGAGCGCGATGGCGACGATGGCGGTCTCGGCGACCACCAGGCGCCAAACGGCGGTTCGCATGCGCGTTCTCCTCCCCAGGGGCACGGCGGGGACAGCGTACGACGAGTCGCCTATCGTAGGGTGGCCCCGTCGCGGTGGCTGGGAGGGTCGTCAATGCGCAGCCGGCAGGAACAGGTGCAGGCGCACCGGTTCATCACCCGGCGCATCGTGTCAGGCCTGCTCACCGGCGAGCCGGAGACCAACGAGCTGCCGATGCGGCGGTTCGGGCTCGCGCTGTTCGGCAGCGTGATGGTGGCCGCGATCGTGTTCGCGATCATCGGCGTGATCGGGTTGGTCAACCCCGGCGGCGGCAAGCCGGCGACCGGTGAGCTGATCATCATGCGGGAGACCGGCGCGCGGTACGTGCTCGTCGACGAGACCCTGCATCCGGTGCTCAACTGGAGTTCGGCGCTGCTGTTCGCCGGCACCGAGAAGCCCGCGATCAGGCAGATGTCGCGCGACTCGCTCGGCGCGTACGCCGTGGGAGAACCGATCGGCATCCCGGGCGCGCCCGACCCGCCGCCCGACCGCGGTGCGTTGGTGCGGCTGCCGTGGAGCGTGTGCAGCACGCCGCCGCAAGGCACCGGCGGGCCGTCGACGACGGTGTTCGTCGGTCGTGAGCCGAGCCGCGGCGAGGCCCTCGGCACGCGGCGGGCGGTGCTGGTCAGCACCCCGGCGGACGCGAGCGGACCGGGCGCGACCTATGTGGTCTACGACGACCACCGCTACCGGGTCGTCGACGAGGTCACGCTGACCGCGCTGGAGCTGGCCGCGGTCGAGCCGGTGATCGTCGGCAAGGCGTTGCTCAACGGCATCGCCGGCGGCCCTGATCTGCGGCAACCACCGATCGACGGTGCCGGGGACATCAGCTCGCGACCGATCGGCGGCGACCGCGGTGAGATCGGCAAGGTCTATCGGGCGGGTCAGCAGCGGTACGTGTTGACGCGCGAGGGCCTGGTCACCATCGGCGACGTGTCCGCGCGGCTGTTGCTCGCCGACGATCCCCGGGAGATCCAGATATCGGCCGCCGAGGCGGCGGCGGCGCTGGTCCGCGGGGCGTCGATCGAGCCGAAGGGCTTCCCGGCGCGGCTGCCGGCGATTCAGCCGGCGCAAGCCGCGGACCCCATGCTGTGCGCCGTGCACGAGGGCGCCGACACGCCGCGGGTGCGCCACTACTCCGCGCTCGCGGACGGCTTGCCCAATGGTGCCGGGTCCGTGGGTGGTCCGGGCGCGGACGGTGTGGGTACGGCCGATCGCGTGATCGTCGCCAGCGGCAAGGGTGCGCTGGTGCGGGTCGAGCCGGCACCCGGCGTACAGGCTGACACCACGACCTATCTCGTTACGGACCAGGGCTACAAGTACCCCTTGCGGAATGAAGGTCAGGTCAACGCGGCGGCGGCCATGGGTTACGGGGGTGTCGATCCGCTGCCGGTGCCGTCGAGTCTGTTGGCGCTGGTGCCCACGGGTCCGGTGCTCGACCCGGCTGCCGCGCAGCGATTCGCGCGACCGGTCGGTTGACGCTGGCCGCAGGCAGTGACGGGTCGAAAAGTGTCGTTGCCTAGCGCTAGGCTCGACTGTGGACGACGTGGAGTGAGCATGCAGCCGGCGACCCCGACATCCGGGGCCACCCAGACAAGACTGGACATCTGATCGATGGGGAACGAACAGACCAAGGTCGATATTCTCTCGCTGGAAGACTTCCGCAAGGCGCTCGACGCGCGCCTGACGGAGGCCGAGACGCTGCTCAAGACCGTGACCGGCTCGGCCGCCGCACGGCCGCCGCTGGGCGGGTTCGTCGACGCCAGGCGGTTCACCGACGCGCATGACACCCGCCAGGACGAGCAGGTCGCCCGCGTACGCCGGCTGATCGACGCCATCCGCGCGGCGCAGAAGGCGACCGACACGATCATGAGCAACTACCGCACGACCGAGGCGCGCAACGCGGCGAACTCCGCCGACATCGCCAACGCGCTCGGCGGGGTCCAGCAGGCACTGGGGGGTTCGAGCAATGGGTGACGGGGGCCGCTACGCGGGGATGAGCCACCGGGAGCTCTACGACCAGCTGTTCGCGGGCGTGCCCTGCGAGGTCGAGAACACGGTCGCGGCGTGGAAGTCCGCCGAACGCCAGGCCGACACGCTCGCCGGCACGATCGACAGCGACCTCGAGCGGGTGCTGGCGGGCTGGGAAGGCGCCGCGGGCACCGAGTTCCGCGACCGGGTGGGCAAGATCGCGACGTTCTCGCGCCAGCTCTCCGGCAACTTCCTCGCGACACACAGCGGGCTGAGCCAGATGAGCGCGGCCCTGGCCGACGCACAGGCCAAGGCGGAGACGCCCGAGGAACACGACGACAACGACAAGATGTGGAGCGGCGTCGCCAGCGGCGCGGGCAAGGGCGCGATCGCCGGCCCAGTGGGCGCGCTCGGTGGCGCGATCGTCGGTGGCTTCATGGGCCACAACCAGGACGAGGAAGAGAAGGAACGCGCCCGGCAGCGGATGGCCGCGCTGGTGGCCGGCGTCGCGACCTCCTATGAGGTGGCCGACCGGTCAGATTGGCGGCCGTTCCCGGCGCCGCCGACGGGCCTACCGGAGGGCGACCCCAACCGGCGCTCGACGCCGCGCGGTGGCCCGGCGGTGGGTGCGCCCGCGGTGTCGCGGGGCACCGGCCCGGCGGGTTCGGGCCGCACGGGCTCGATCGACAACCCGGCGCACGTGGCCGCTGACCCGGGCCTGACCGGCGGTCCGTCGACGACGGGCCCGGGCACGGTCGGCGCCGGCACACAGGTCGGCTCGCAGCTCACGGGCAGCGGCGACGGCGCGATCGCGGCCGGCGCCGGGGTGATCGGCACGGCCGGCGCGCTGTCGCAGGTCGGCGGGGTGCCCAACCCGTCGGGCGTCGTGGGCACGGGCCTGACCTCCGGCGGCCTGCCGCCGGGCGGCGTGCTGGGCGCGGGCAATCCCGGCAATGTCGGCACCGGCGGTTCGACGACGGCGGCGTCGGGCCCGAAGGGCGCCAACACGGTGAAGCCGTCGCCGACCTCGGGCCAGTCGGCGACCGGGCCGCGGGGGGCGGGTGGGCGCACGACCTCGGTCAACGGCAGCCAGTCGGCCGCCGGCCGCCCGGGTGCAGGGAACAACAGCGCGGCCGGGCCGCGGAGTGGGTCGCGCCAAGGCACACCGACGAACCCGGAGGCGGGGCGCAACACGACGTCGGGGGCACGGTCGCAGGCTGCGGCGGGCTCGCGCGCCAACCAGCCGCACGAGGACGAAACCGACGAACACTCGACGTGGCTGACGGAAGACGACCTCGTCTGGCGCGACTCGGGCGACGTCCCACCGCCGGTCCTAGGCACAAACTAACTGGTCGCGGGCCTTCGCAACGCCCGACCACGACTTAACTGTCGGACCCGCGCGCCACAATGAGGGTGTGCAACTGCCCGTCATGCCGCCCGTGCAGCCGATGTTGGCCAAGTCCGTGGCGGAGATTCCGGATGATCGGTTCTACGAGCCCAAGTGGGACGGGTTCCGGTCGATCGTGTTCCGGGACGGCGACGAGGTCGAGGTCGGTAGCCGCAACGAGCGGCCCATGACCCGCTACTTTCCCGAGATCGTCGCCGCCGTCAAGGAGAGCCTGCCGCCCCGGTGCGTGGTCGACGGCGAGATCGTGATCGCCAGCACCGACACGCAGGGGCTCGACTTCGGGGCTCTGCAGCTGCGGCTGCATCCGGCGGCGAGCCGGGTCAAGCTCCTCGCTGAGCAGACGCCGGCGAGCTTCATCGCGTTCGACCTGCTGGCGCTCGGCGACGACGACTACACCGGGCGGCCGTTCCACGAGCGGCGGGCCGCGCTCGAGCGGGCGCTGCAGGACGCGCGGCCGCCGGTTCACCTCACGCCGATCACCACCGACCGGGCGGTCGCGCGGCGGTGGTTCGACCTGTTCGAGGGTGCCGGTCTGGACGGTCTCATCGCCAAGAGTGGTGACGAGGTCTACCAGCCCAACAAGCGGGTCATGACGAAGATCAAGCACGAGCGGACCGCGGACTGTGTCGTTGCCGGCTACCGCCTGCACAAGAGCGAGCCCGAGGCGATCGGGTCCCTGCTGCTCGGGCTCTACGACGATCCGGCCAACCCGATGCTGCCGGCGGCCTGGCGGGAGCACAGCGGCGGCACCAACCTCAGCTCCGTCGGTGTGATCGGGGCGTTCCCGATGGCCCGCCGCAAGGAGCTCTACGCCGAGCTGCAGCCGCTGGTCACCGACTTCGCCAACCACCCCTGGAACTGGGCCGCGGCCTTCGCGGGCACCGAGCTCCGGCGGGACTCCAACGCCAGTCGGTGGAACCCCGAGAAGGACCTCTCGTTCGTGCCGCTGCGACCCGAGCGGGTGGTCGAGGTGCGCTACGACCACCTTGAGGGTCACCGGTTCCGGCACACCGCCCAGTTCGTCCGGTGGCGCCCCGACCGAGACCCGCAGTCCTGCGGCTATGACCAGCTGGACCAGCCCGTACGCTTCGACGTCGCCGACGTTCTGGCCGGCCGGATCACCCCGGAGGCGTAGGCCGCAGCAACCTAGGTGGGGTTTTCCCGACCCTGAGCGGTAGGCCAGGTCAATCCCCCCACGTTCGTCAGGGCACGATTCGAGGGGTGCACCCGGGCGCTTCCCGATATCGGGAAAACGGCGCGGCCGGAAGCCTTGATGGCATGAAGAAAACCACCGCCGCCCGCGTTTTCGGAACCGTGTCGATGCTTGGACTGGTCACCGCCGTCGTGGCCACGGTGGTCGGACACATCGGACTGGGGCCGGGGTACGACCCCCTTGAGCTGACGATCAGCGACTACGCGCTGTCGAACCGGGGCGTGACCATCGAGATAGCGATGGTCGCGCTCGCGATAGCGGCGCCCGCGCTGCTCGCCGGGCTCAAGGCGGTCGGCGCCGCCGTCCGCGGTCTGCCGACCGTACTGCTGTCGATCTGGTCCGCGGGTCTGCTCGTCGCCGCGATCGTCCCGACCGATCCGCCCGGGATGCCGACGATGTCGACCGCCGCACTCGTCCACCGCTACACCTCGGTGGCCGCGTTCGTCGCCCTGCCGATCGCCGCCGCGCTCATCGCGGCCCGGTTCGCCGGGCTCGGCGACCGGCTCGCCTCGACCGTCCGCTGGCTCTGCGTGAGCTGCGTGGTCGGGATCGGCGCGCTCTGGTACGTCGCGTTCCCGGGCGAGCGGGTCATGATGGGCCTCGTCGAGCGTGGCCTGGTCGCCATCGAGATCACCATCCTCACGGTCATCTCGATCGGCATCCTGCGCGCCGCCCGCCGGGCCCGGAAGGGCCACCTGGCGACCGACATCGCCACCAGCTACCCGGTCGAGCAGCCGGCGATCCGCGAGCGCCGCGAGGACGCCCTGGTCGGGGCGGTTAGCGGCGGCGGACCGAGGGGTAACGCGGAGGCATGACCGACGACCGCAGCCAGTCCCGGGCCGAACACCCGCTCCCCGAAGAGGAAGCGGTAGGCAGCGACGACTTCCAGGAACAGGCGGAAGCGATCCTGATGGAATCGGACATCCGGGAGGAAGAGCCCGAAGCCACCGAGGCCTCCGTCGTCCGGCAGGAAGATCCGGAGGAGATCGAACGCCGGACCTCGGAAGAGGCAGCCGAATAGACGACCGACGAAGATCCCGGCGGGAACGCCGGGATCTTTCGTCTGTGCGGCCTCAGGCGGCCAGCGGCAGAGCGGCCACCTGCAGGAAACCCCGCGCCCGCGGAAAGTCCCGCAGCCGGTCGGCCATGACGTCGAAGGTCAGCCCCACGGTGTGCAGGGGCACCCGGCGGCTGGCCAGCACCGTCGACATCCAGCTCACGAACTCACCGAACAGCGACGCGTCGTCGACGTAGACCGCCGCGGCCAACGAGTCGACGATGTAGCCCAGGTCGGCGACCGTCGCGTCGATCTGGGCCGGCGAGTACCGCCCCAGATCCAACCGCTCGAGCGCCAGGTCGATCAGCTCGACCCGGGCGGCCACGAGCCCCGCGTACTCGGTGTCGTCGACCAACGAGTCCGCTGTCGCCACGTCCAGCGAAGGCGCCGCGAGCAGGGTCGACGCCGCTCGCGCGTCGGCGGCCCAGGCAACCCCGAGCTTGCGCGCCCACCGGCCGTCCGACCCGAACCCGCGCCCGCCGACCACCACGGGCACGTCCGTGCGCCGGCAGGCCTCGATCGCCCGGAACGCGTGCGGCAACCGCATCGGCAACGCGCACGCCAACAGCACGGCCCGCGGATCGTGCCGGTGCAGGTACGACACGAGGTGCGGCGACGGCACGCTGGCACCGAGGAAGGTGACGTCCCAACCGTCGAGCCGCAGCACCTCGGCGACCAGCCGGGCCGGCAGCGCGTGCCATTCACCGTCGAGGCACGCGACCACGACCCGCTCCCGCGACGGCCGCGGCCGGACGGTCGCGGCCACCGCCGCCACCACCCGCTCGCTGACGTGCGTCGCCGCGTGCTCCTGGGCCACGCTCCACTCGTTGCGCGCCCACCACTCGCCCACCTGCGCCTGCGCGGGCGCGACCAGCCCGAGCAGCACCCGGTCGGCCGGCACGCCGGCGTCGAGCAGGGCGAGCGCGACGTCGATCGCGCCGTGTTCGTCGGCGTCGTCGAGGCAACGCAGATAGTCCGGGTAGGCGCTGTCGACGGTCGGGTCGAGCACCGCGGTCACGAAGCCTCCAGCCGATCGGGTACGGCGTGCAGGTGCCGCGCGGGCGACCCGGGCGAGACCGCCCGCACCGCGAACACCGCGATGTCGTCGTGGTTGCGGCCACCGAGCCAGTCACCGATCACCTGCTCGACCCGCTCGGCCAGGGCCGGCGCCGGCATCCGCTGGCAACCGGCGAGCGCGTCGACGAGCCGCGCCGTGCCGAACTGCTCGCCCCGCACACCGCCGCGCGCCTCGGTCACGCCGTCGCTGAACAGCAGGCAGGTCTCCCCCGCCGCGAGCTGCACGTTGACCGCGGCGATCCGCGGGTCGGGCACCACCCCGACCAGCATGCCGCGCAGGTCGACGGTCTCCACCGCGCCGTCCGCGCGCAACACGACCGGCGGCAGGTGACCACCGCTGGCCAGGGTGAGGGACAGACCGCCACCGTGTACGGGGTTCGCCCGCCCCAGCACCATCGTCGCGAACCGGCCGTGCCCGTGCGCCCGGGTGGTCTCCAGCACGGAGTCGTTGAGCAGGGTCAGCAGCCGTGCCGGGTCGGACTCGATCCGCCGGAGCGCCTGCAGGCCCTGCCGGATCTGGCCGGTGAACACCGCGGCGTCGACGCCCTTGCCGGACACGTCGCCGAGGTAGAACAGCGCGCCGCCCTCGGGCAGCTCGTGTGCGCCGTAGAAGTCGCCGCCGATCCGCAGGGAGCTCTGCGCCGGCCGGTACGCGGCGCCCCACTGCACGCCGCCGACGCTGGGCGGCTCCGTCGGCGCGAGGCTGTTCTGCAGCGTCTCGGCCACCTCGGCCTGGTCGCGGTAGAGCACGGCGGCGTCGAGCGCCGCGCCCGCCCGGGCCGCGAAGCCACGCAGCATCTGCATGTCGTGCTCGTCGAGGTCGGCGCCGCGGGCGACGAGCAGTGCACCGGTCGCGGACGCGCTGCCGGGCAGGGTCACGCCCCGGACCGTGACGCGGTCCGGGTCCCGGGTGCCCAGCCAGCCCGCGCCGGCGAACTGGTCGGCGAGCCAGTCGGCCTCGGAGGGCTCCTCGCCACGCAAGGCCTGTTCGACCGCGGGCGGCAGCTCGTCGGCGGGCAGCACGCCGCCGTCGACCACCGCGGCCGCGTCGGCGTCGCCGCCGACGGCCCGCCACCAGCGGGCCCGGCCGCGCCGGGGTGCCAGCACGACGACGGCGACCTCACCGAGCGTCGGCACGGCGAGCCGCACGGCCGCCCGGGCCGCCCGGTCCTCGTGCAGCGGGTTGCCGAGCTTCTGGCTGGCCATCGCGAGGAAGCGGGCCCGGCCGCGCTCGGCGAGCAGGGCGTCGGAGCGCGCGACGGCGTCGGTGACGTCTTCGACGTACCAGGCGATGCTGGTCGCGCCGCTGACCGTGAGGTCGACGCGGCGGCAACGCACCCGCCGCCCGCCGATGGTCTGTTCGCCGACGGTGAGCGCCGCGATGCCGCAACCCGCGAGGGTACGGCCGGGCGTGAGCCCCGGCATCAGCCGCAGCGCGGGCTCGCTGAACTCGCGGACCACGCCCGCGGGGTCGGTGACGACCACGCCCTCGCGGAAGTTGTCGAGCAGCGCGTCCGGGGCGGACAGCGGTGCGAGCACGGAGGGTCGACGGTGCCCCGGCGGAGTGCCGGCGGACCAGTCGGGCGCCGCTGCGGTCGGGACCGGGCGACCGCCCGACTCCGAGCCTGCGACGTCGGCGGTGCTCACGTGCGTCGACTTCCCCCTGATCGGTTGGCCTTGGCCAACCCACCCTACGCGCATGTTTGTCATGCGGCATGTGATCGGGCGGCGGCCTGATCACCCGATCGACCGTACGACCTCGTCTGAACAGGCGGCCCGGACGCGGGTGCCCTAGAGTGGATCCGTCGAAGAGGAGGTGGCACGGTGAGTCGGCTGATACCGGACCCGGCGCCCCTCGTGGTCGACGTCGAAGATGGCGACGACACCGTGGTCACGGTCCGCGGTGATCTCGACTTTCCCTGTGCCGACGTGCTGCGGCTGGCGCTGACGACCGCGCTCGACCGCGGCCCGGCCACCTTGACCGTCGACGTCGAACGGCTGACCTTCATCGACAGCACCGGCCTGGCCGTGCTGGTGCACGCCTGGCGGCGTGGCCAGGATGCCGGCGTCCCGGTCGCACTCCGGTCGGCGCCGCCGTTCCTGACCTCGATCCTCGACATCACCGGCGTGGGTGAACTGCTCGCCCGTCCGGCTCCGCGCGCCGCATCCGACGCCGCCACCGCCTGATCAGAAGCCTGGTTTCGCCTCCGGCGTAACATCCTTAATTCGGTTGTGAGTGAGTGACTCACTCAGTTAACCTTCCGGCGTGATGACGTCGACCGCCACCACCGGGGGCCGGGCCCGCCCCCTGCCGCCCGAGGAGCGCCGCGCCGCCCTGGTCGCGGCCACGCTGCCCCTTGTCGTCCAGCACGGCACCAAGGTCACGACGAAGCAGATCGCCGAGGCCGCCGGTGTCGCGGAGGGCACGATCTTCCGTGTCTTCCCCGACAAGGAGAGCCTGGTCCGCGAGGCCATCGCGACGGTCCTCGACCCGATGCCGACCGTGGCGGCCCTCAACGGCATCGACCTCGACCTGCCGATCCGCGACCGGCTGGCGCAGGCGGTCGACATCCTGCGCAAGCGGCTCGAGACGGCGTTCGCGGTGATGTCGGCGCTGCGGATGGACGGCCCGCAGCACCACAAGCCCGAGGAGCGGCCGAGCCACCAGCCGATGCTCGAGGCGGTGGAACGCCTCGTCGCGCCCGACGAGGACAAGTTCCGGATGCCGGCACCCGAGGTCGCGCGGATGCTCCGCCTGATCACCTTCGCCGGCACGCACCGCATCATCACCGACAACCACCCGATGACCACCGAAGAGGTCGTCTCCGTCCTGCTCGACGGCGTGCTGCGCAGGCCGGAGACCGAAAGCAACCCGGGGGAAAGTTGCTGATCAAACTTCTGCGGCGCTATCTGCGCCCGTACTCGAAACCGCTGTTGGCGGTCGTCGCCTTCCAGTTCGTCGGCACGATGGCCTCGCTCTACCTGCCCAGCCTCAACGCCGACATCATCGACAAGGGCATCGCGCTCGGCGACACCGGCTACATCGTGCGCATCGGCGGCTGGATGCTGGCCGTGACGGTCGTGCAGATCGCCTGTTCGATCTGCGCCGTCTACTTCGGTGCGCGCACCGCGATGAGCTTCGGCCGCGACGTCCGCGGCGCGATCTTCCACCGGGTCGGCATGTTCTCGGCCCGCGAGGTCAACCACTTCGGCGCACCGTCGCTGATCACCCGCACCACCAACGACACCCAGCAGGTGCAGATGCTCGTCGTGATGAGCTGCACGTTGCTGGTCACCGCGCCGATCACCGCGGTCGGCGGCGTGATCCTCGCCCTGCGCGAGGACGCCGGCCTGTCCTGGCTGATGCTCGTCTGCGTGCCGGTGCTGGCGATCGCGATCGGCCTGATCATCCGCCGGATGGTCCCGACGTTCCGCCGCATGCAGACCCGCATCGACGTGGTCAACCGCGTGCTCCGGGAGCAGATCACCGGTGTACGCGTGGTCCGCGCGTTCGTCCGGGAGCCCTACGAGACCGACCGGTTCGACGACGCCAACGGCCAGCTCACGCTTACCGCCCTGCGGGCCGGCCGGCTGATGGCGCTGATCTTCCCGACCGTGATGCTCGTGCTCAACGTGTCGAGCGTCGGCGTGCTCTGGTTCGGCGCCAGCCGGGTCGACTCCGGCCAGATCGAGATCGGCGCGCTGACCGCGTTCCTCAACTATCTGGTGCTGATCCTCATGTCGGTCATGATGGCCACGTTCATGATGATCATGGTGCCGCGCGCCGCGGTGGCCGCCGAGCGGATCACCGAGGTGCTCGACACCGACAGCACCGTCGTGCCCGCGGCCGACCCGGTCACGGCCGTGAGCGAGCGGGCGCGGCTGGAGTTCCGCGGCGTCACCTTCCAGTACCCCGGTGCCGCCGCACCCGTGCTGCGCGACATCGACCTGGTCGCGTCGGCGGGCAGGACGACGGCCATCATCGGGAGTACGGGCGCCGGCAAGACCACGCTGATCTCCATGGCGCCGCGGCTGTTCGACGTGACGTCCGGTGCCGTGCTCGTCGACGGTGTCGACGTCCGCGAGCTCGACGCCGACCTGCTGTGGAGCAAGATCGGGCTGGTGCCGCAACGGCCCTACCTGTTCACCGGCACGGTGGCGAGCAACCTGCGCTACGGCAACCCGGACGCCTCCGACGAGGAGCTGTGGGCCGCGCTCGAGGTGGCGCAGGCCAGGGACTTCGTCTCGGAGATGCCCGAGGGGCTCGACGCGCCGATCGCCCAGGGCGGCACCAACGTCTCCGGTGGCCAGCGGCAACGCCTGGCCATCGCCCGGGCACTGGTCCGCAAGCCGGAGATCTACCTGTTCGACGACTCGTTCTCCGCACTCGACCTCGGCACCGACGCCCGCCTGCGGGCCGCACTCCGGCCGGTGACGGCCGACGCGGCCGTGGTCGTGGTGGCACAGCGGGTGTCCACGATCATCGACGCCGACGAAATCATCGTGCTGGAGGACGGCGCGGTCGTCGGCCGCGGCCGGCACGCCGACCTGTTGGAAACCTGCCCGACGTACGCGGAGATCGTCGAGTCGCAGCTCACGGTGGGAGCCGCCGCATGACCACACCGACCAACGGCACCTCCAGCGGCGCCAGCAACGCGCCCGGCGCGAACGCCGGCGACGGCACGGGCACGGCCGCGGGCGGCGGTGCGGGCACCGGCACCAAGACGACTCCCGGCCGGCTGCCGGCCGCGGGACGGCGGCCCGCCGGTGGTGGACCACCGTGGATGAGCGCCGGCATGCCGACCGAGAAGTCGATGACGTTCGTGCCATCGGCCAAGCGCCTGTTGCGCCGGCTCACGCCGTACCGCGGGCAGTTGTTGATCGTCATCTTGTTGGCCGTTGCCAGCGTGGCGCTGTCGGTGATCGGGCCGAAGATCCTCGGCCACGCCACCGACGTCATCTTCCGCGGCGTGCTCGGCCGCAAGCTGCCCGCCGGCACCACGCTCGAGCAGGCGGCCGCGGCCGCCCGGGCCGCCGGCCAGAACAACTTCGCCGACCTGCTGCTCAAGACGCGGCCGATCCCGGGTGTGGGCATCGACTTCCACCGGCTCGGCCAGATCCTGCTGCTGGTGCTCGGCATCTACGTGGTGGCCAGCGCGCTGGGCTGGCTGCAGGGCTGGGTGCTCAACGGAGTCGTGCAGAGCGCGACGCGCAAGCTGCGCGCCGACGTCGAGGACAAGCTCAACCGGCTGCCGCTGCCGTACTTCGACAAGCAGCCGCGCGGCGAGCTGCTCAGCCGGGTCACCAACGACATCGACAACGTCTCGCAGAGCCTGTCGCAGACGCTGAGTCAGCTCCTGACCTCGCTGCTCACGGTGATCGGCGTGGTCACGCTGATGTTCGTGATCTCGCCGCTGCTGGCTCTGGTCGCGCTCGTCGCGGTGCCGCTGTCGGTCATCGTCACCCAACAGATCGGCAAGCGGTCGCAGAAGAAGTTCATCGCGCAGTGGACGCACACCGGCCGGCTCAACGCGCACATCGAGGAGGCCTTCACGGGCCACGAGCTGGTCAAGGTGTTCGGCCGGCAGCGCGAGGTGGAAGCCGACTTCGAGCAGAAGAACGACCAGCTGTTCAAGGCCGCGTTCGGCGCGCAGTTCATCTCCGGGATCATCATGCCGGCGATGTTCTTCATCGGGAACCTGAGCTACGCGGTCATCGCGGTGCTCGGCGGCCTGCGGGTCGCCTCGGGCACGATGACGCTGGGCGACGTGCAGGCGTTCATCCAGTACTCGCGCCAGTTCACCCAGCCGCTGACCCAGGTCGCGTCGATGGCCAACCTGCTGCAGTCCGGTGTCGCGTCGGCCGAGCGCGTGTTCGACCTGCTGGACGCGGACGAGCAGGTGCCGGACCCGTCGCCCGCGGTCGAGGTGCGCCAGCCGCACGGGCGGGTCGAGTTCGAGCACGTCTCGTTCCGCTACACGCCGGACACCCCGTTGATCGACGACCTGTCGCTGGTCGCCGAGCCCGGGCACACGGTGGCGATTGTCGGGCCGACGGGGGCCGGCAAGACCACGCTGGTCAACCTGATCATGCGGTTCTACGAGCTCGACGGCGGGCGGATCACGCTCGACGGGGTCGACATCACGACCATGGAGCGCTCGACGCTCCGGGGTGAGATCGGCATGGTGTTGCAGGACACCTGGCTGTTCGGGGGCACGATCCGAGAGAACATCGCGTACGGGAACCCGTCCGCCACCGAGGCCGAGATCCACGCGGCGGCCGAGGCGACGTTCGTGGACCGGTTCGTGCGCAGCCTGCCGGACGGCTACGACACGGTGATCGACGAGGAGGGCAGCAACGTCAGCGCCGGCGAGCGGCAGCTCATCACGATCGCGCGGGCGTTCCTGGCCGACCCGTCGCTGCTGATCCTGGACGAGGCGACCAGTTCGGTCGACACGCGCACGGAGGCGTTGCTGCAACGCGCGATGGCGGCGCTGCGCTCCGACCGGACGAGCTTCGTGATCGCGCACCGGCTCTCCACGATCCGCGACGCGCACCTGATCCTGGTGATGGAGCGGGGCCGGATCGTCGAGCAGGGCACGCACGAGGAACTGCTCGCCGCCAATGGTGCGTACCGGCGCCTGCACGACGCGCAGTTCACCCAGGCGGCGGTCGATCTGGATGAAGGTCCGGGAATCGCGCTCGCGGGGGCACCGGCCCAGCGCTAGGGTCGCTCGCATGATTCACGTGGAACGGGCGACGGCGGCCGACCGCCGACAGGTGGTCGAGACCGTCGTCGCCGCGTTCGACCTAGATCCGGCGTTCCGCTACTTCTTCCGGGACCCGGTGACCCGCGACGCCGAGGCGGCGGAGTTCGCCGGGCACCTCTTCGACCAGCGGGTCGCGCCGGGCACCACCTGGGTGATCTCCGGCGGCAGGTCGCTCGCGATGTGGGACGCGCCCGGCGGGTGGTCCGGCGAGGAGCCCAAGCTGGCGGTCTCCGACGAGGCGCTGGCCCGGCTCGACGACTACCACCGCGCCGTGCAGGGCTTCTTCCCGCGCCGGGAGCCGTTCTGGTACCTCGGTGTGCTCGCGACCCACCCGTCACACGCGGGTCGCCGGCTCGCCCGCGAGGTGATGAAGCCCGGGCTGGCCGCGGCCGCCGCGGCGGGGCTGCCGGCCTACCTCGAGACGACCAACGAGAACAACGTCGCCATGTACGAGCGTGCCGGCTGGCGGGTGAGCGGCAGCACACACCTGGACGATCTTCCGATCTGGGTCCTCACCCAGTAACGTGGGCCTCTGCGAAGGGGAGTAGCTCCCAACGCGGTGGTCGACACACTGGCGCCTCGGCGCCCGGCCACCCGACCTCAGGCTTCCTGAGGTGAGCGAGACCTTCGGCTACGGCAATGACCAATTGCCGGGTCGAAGTCTCGCGCTTTCCTCGACCCGGTGACCGCACCCGGGGAGGAACCAAAGTGGGAGGCTTTCTTGCCGCCCTCGTGCTCAGTTTCGGCGTCATCTTCGTCGCTGAGCTCGGCGACAAGTCCCAGCTGATGGCGATGACGTTCGCCACCAGATATCGCGCCCTGACCGTGCTGATCGGCATCACCGTCGCCACGGCCGTGGTCCACCTGGTCTCGGTGGCGGTCGGCTACGGCCTGGGCGCGACGCTGCCAACGGGCTGGATCGGGCTCGCCGCCGGCGTCGCGTTCCTGGCCTTCGCGGCCTGGACGTTGCGGGGCGACTCGCTGACCGAGGAGGAGAAGTCGAAGGCCCAGCGCTCGCAGCGCTCGGCGGTGCTGGCGGTCGGCGGCGCGTTCTTCCTCGCCGAGCTGGGCGACAAGACCATGCTGGCGACGATCACGCTGGCCACCCAGCACGGCTGGTTCGGCGTCTGGGTCGGCTCGACGATCGGCATGGTCGCCGCGGACGCCCTGGCGATCCTGGTGGGCCGCATGCTCGGCAAGCGCCTGCCGGAGAAGGCCATCAAGTGGGGCGCGGCGGCCCTGTTCGTGATCTTCGGCATCTGGCTGATCGTGGACGCGCTGGTCGAGCTGGTCTGAGGTTGCCAGCGGCTTTGCTCTGCATCCATATACGCACCACCCCCGCTGACCTGCGGTGCGTATATGGATGCAGAGCAAAGCCTGGCGAACTGGG
>NZ_JBFAIU010000003.1:0-76068 GCF_040654855.1 Asanoa sp. NPDC050611 | reverse complement strand
GACGGCGCACAGGTGACCATCTCCCCCACCCCGGTGGTGGCGGCGCGGCGGGCGACCCCTGGACCAGCGGCCAGAAGGACGCGGCGGCCGAGTGGGCGAAGGCCACCGGCGGCACGCTCGACCTCGACGCCGTCCCCTACGAGAACCTCCACGACAAGCAGGCGCTGGCGCTCGCGGGCGCCGGCGGGTACGACATCCTTTACGTGCACCCGAGCTGGTTCGGTGAGTTCGCCAAGGCCGGCTATCTCGCACCGATCGACGACAAGCTGGCCGACGCGAAGCGCAACCCGGGCGGGTTCTCGGCCGACTCCTACCTTCCGAACGTGCTCGCGCAGGGCAAGTACGACGGCAAGCAGTACTGCCTGCCCGACTTCGTCTCGACCACCGTGCTCGCGTACCGCAAGGACGTGTTCGAGAAGAACAACCTGCGTCCGCCGACCACCCTCGACGAGGTCGCGGCCGCCGCGGCCACGCTCAACGGCAAGGACGGCATGGCCGGCATCGCCCTGCCCGGCAAGCGCGGCGGCGCCGTCGCCGACGTGATGGGCTCGCTGCTCACGGCCCAGGGCAACTGGTGGTTCGGGCCTGACGGCAAGACCACCCTCGACAAGAACGCGGCGGCGACCGCGGTCAGCTTCTACGTGAAGGCGGCGAAGAACGCGCCGAGCGGCGTGCTCAACTTCCACGTGGACGAGGCGTCGACCGCCGCGGCGCAGGGCAAGGCCGCGATGATCATCAGCACCACGCCGTCGCTCCAGGCGCTGGAGGACCCGGCGAAGTCGTCGACGGCCGGCAAGTGGGGTTACGTCCCGCTCGCCTTCACCGCTGACAAGCCGGCCGGCGAGCTCATCTACTGGAACTGGTGCATCGCCGCCAAGTCCGACCAGCAGGATGCGGCGTACTCGTTCCTGCAGTGGTACACCAGCGGCGCGCAGCAGGCGAAGGTCGCGATCGCGGCGGCCACCGGCGGTGCGACGAAGGACTTCTACACCAACGCGGACGTGGCGGCGAAGCTGCCGTTCCTCGACGCGATGAACAAGGCCCTGACCAACTCCAACCCGCAGCCGAGCGTGGCGGCCTGGCCGAAGGCCCAGGACCAGATCGAGCTGGCGGTGCAGGAGGCGATCCAGGGCAACAAGTCTCCCGAGCAGGCCGCGGACGCGATGTTCCAGGCGGTGTCCTCGGCTCTTGGTGGGTGATCGACGGGTGGACACCCTGACGCGGCCCGGACCGGTGGACACGCCGGTCCGGGCCGGGCCCCGGCGCCGCGGGCGACACGGCCGCGGGCTCGGCTACGGCATGCTGACGCCGTCGCTCGTGGTGCTGGCGGTGCTGATCATCCTGCCGCTGGCGTACTCCCTGGTGCTCTCGCTCTTCTCCTGGAAGCTGACCGACCTCAACCTGCCGAAGCCGTTCGTCGGCATCGACAACTACACGCGGATCCTCGACGACCCGACCGTCGGCCGGGCGCTGGTCAACACCGTGATCTACGTGGTCGGCGCGATCAGCGTCGAACTGGTGCTGGGTTTCGTGGTCGCGGCGGCGCTGTTCGAGATGACCAAGGGCCGGAAGCTGGCCAACGCGCTGATCCTGCTGCCGATGATCATCGCGCCGGTGGTCACCGCGCTGCTCTGGCGCTACCTGCTCGATCCGCAGTTCGGACTCGTCACCCAGCTGTCCGGAGCGGTCGGGTTGCCCAGCGGCGTCGGCTGGTTCGGCTCGTCGGGGCTGGCGCTGCCGGCCCTGATCGCGGTCGACGTCTGGCAGTGGACGCCGTTCGTCGTGCTGGTCATGCACGCGGGCATGTTGTCGATCGGCGAGGAGCAGTTCGAGGCGGCCCGGGTCGACGGCGCCGGCCACATCCGGATCCTGCGCAGCATCGTGCTCCCGGCGATCGTGCCGCAGATCCTGTTGATCCTGCTGTTCCGCACGATGGACACCTACCGGATCTTCGACACGGTCTTCGTGCTCACCAAGGGCGGGCCGGGGCTGGCCACGGAGACGATCGGCCTCTACACGTACCGGACGGGCTTCTCCTACTTCGACATGGGGTACGCGATGGCGCTGAGCGTCTTCATCCTGCTCACCGTCCTGGTGATCTCCGCCGTCTACATCCGGCTGCTGCGCCGACGGGAGGCGCTGTGAAGCGGTGGACGCTCGCCAGCTACACGATCGTGGTCGTGTTCCTGCTCGGCGTGCTGGTGCCGATCGCGGCGGTGGTCGTCAACTCGCTCAAGGTGCCGGCCGACATCTTCACCCCGTCGCTGAAGCTGGCCTTCACGCCCACGCTGTCGAACTATGCCAAGGTGCTCGGCGAGCTGCACTTCCAGTCGTTCCTGGTGAACAGCACGCTGGTGGCGCTCGGCAGCACGCTGCTGTCCCTTGTGGTCGGTGTGCCGGCGGCGTACGCGCTGGCCCGCCTGCCCATCCGCGGCCGCGAGTTCTGGGCCGGCGGCATCCTGTTCACCCGGATGGTGCCGGCGGTCGCCCTGGTCGTGCCGATGTACGTGATCTTCCAGCGCACCTCGTTGCTGGGCACCTACTTCGCGCTGATCGCGGCGGACACGACGTTCAACCTGCCGATCGTCATCTGGATGATGCGGTCGTTCTTCGAGGAGCTGCCGCCGGATCTCGAAGAGGCGGCGCTCGTCGACGGCTCGGGCCGGTTCGGCGCGTTCCGGCGCGTGGCCCTGCCGTTGACGGCGCCCGGCCTGGCCGCGACCGCGGTGCTCTGCTTGCTGTTCTCGTGGAACGAGTTCCTGTTCGCCCTCGTCCTGTCGGGGCGGGACACCCAGACCGTGCCGATCGGGGTCGCGAGCTTCATCGGCACGGTGTCCGTCGACTGGGGTGGCAGCTCGGCCGCGGCCGTGCTCGCGCTGATCCCGGTCTTCGTCCTCGGCCTCGCCGCACAACGGTTCCTGGTGCGCGGCCTCACGTTTGGAGCAGTGAAGGGATGATCGTCGGGGCACAGTACTACCGGCCGCCGAACCCGCCACGGGACGACTGGGAGCGCGACCTCGCCCGGATGCGGTCGGCCGGCTTCGACACGGTCAAGCTCTGGGCCTGCTGGTCGTGGATGCAACCGACGCCCGACACGATCGACTTCGCGGACCTCGACCGGCTCCTCGACCTGGCGCACGAGCAGGGGCTCGGCGTGGTCGTCAACACGATCCTGGAGAACGCCCCCTACTGGCTGGCCGCGCGGCATCCGGCGGCGCACTATCACGATCACGAGCAGCGTCCGGTGCGGCTGACCGCCGCGATGAACACGCCGGGTGGCGGCTGGCCGGGGCTCTGTTTCGACAACCCGGCGGTGTGGGAGGCGGCGGCTTCCTTTCTCACCGCCGTGGTCTCGCGCTATCGCGAGCATCCGGCGCTGCGGGTGTGGGACGTGTGGAACGAGCCGCACGTCGAGCCCGCGTCGTACTTCCCGGATCGCCTCTACTGTTACTGCGCCGCCTCGGTGGCGGCGTTCGTCGCGGGCCTGCGGTCGTCCTACGGCTCGTTGGACGCGCTCAACTCGGCGTGGTCGCGCCGGTTCTCCGACTGGGACCAGGTCGAGCCGCCCCGCCTCTTCGAGGCCGTGCCGGACATGGTCGACTGGCGGTCGCACTGGTTCCGGAACCTGGCCGCGTGGCTCGACCGGCGGTGTGCCGTCGTGCGGGCCGCTGATCCGGCGCATGCGGTGATGACGCACGTGGCGCTGAGCGGGTTCACCGGGCAGCTCGCGACGCACACCCTCGACGAATACACCTTGACGGCGCCCGTCGACGTGTTCGGGACGTCGAGCTTTCCGACGTGGCTGATGGCCGACGACCACGTCGAGCATCTGTTCAACCTGGACACCGCGCGCGGCGCCGCGGACGGGAAACCGTTCTGGCAGGCGGAGTTGCAGGGTGGGCGGGGTCGCCGCTACGGCCGCGACAGCACACCGCATCCCGCGCCGTCGACGGTCGCGTTGTGGATGTGGAACGCGCTGGCGGCGGGCGCGTCCGGGGTGATGTTCTGGCAATGGCGGCCTGAGCTGCTCGGGCCGGAGTCACCCGGTTACGGCTTGTGCGCCCCGGACGGGAGCGTGACCGAGCGGGTGGCGGCGGCGTCCGGGTTCGCGGCCGCGGTCCGGTCGCTGGACGGTGCCGTCGCTGCGCCCGGGTCGGTCGGGCTGCTGGTTTCCCGCGACTCGGCACTGCACGCCTTCGCCTCGGACCGCTCGATGTCGCTCTACCGCGATGCCGTCCTCGGCGCGTACCGCGTGCTGCTCGACGCGGACCTGCCGATCGAGATCCTGCACGCGGACCGGGTCGCGGTGGACGGGGTGCCGGCCCACGTGACGTCCCTCTACTGGCCGATGCCGTCCGTGGCCGGCGCGGAGCTGGGGTCGGCGTTGGGCGCGTTCGTCCATCGTGGAGGTACGCTGCTGTCCGAGGCGGCGCCAGGTGAGTACGACCCGCTCGGTCGGCGGCGTCCGTCGGTGCCGGGTGCGGGTCTGGCGGGGTTGTTCGGGGTGCGGCAGGTCGACGCCGACATCGTCACGTCCGTCCCGGTGGGCGGGCTGACCGGACACTGGCAGCGCGAAACGCTGGCGGTGGCCGACGCCGCGGTGGTGGCGACGTTCGCCGACGGCACGCCGGGCATCGTGCGCAAGGGCGGTGCGGTGCTGGTGGCCACGTATCCGTCGCTCGGCTACGCCGCCACCGGCGACGCCGGCACCCGGGAGGCTTTGGTCGACCTGCTCGCGCCCGACCACCGGCGTGCCCTCACCTGGGACAGGCCCGGGCCCGGGCTGCTGCACCGCGTGCTGACCCGGCCCGACGGCGCGCCGGTCGTGGTGGCGGTCAACTGGACCGACGCGGAGCAGAAGGCGGTCGTGTCGGGCACCAACGTCACGGTGCCGGCTCGGTCCGGAGCGTTCTTCCCTAGCTGACCGCGGAGATCCGGCTCCGGATCTCCGCAATCCCACAGTCGTGGTCGTCGTCGGTGTCGGTCCGGCCGTGGCAGTGGAACGGGTGCTGGGCGGATCGTGGCGGCGAGACCGTGACCGACCGCCCGCGGCCGGGGGCGGAGAAGGTCTCGCCCTCGCCGCCGAGCCGCAGCACGACGTCTTCCTTGGCCTCGCCGCACTCGACGGTCACGACGAGCCGGCCTGCGTAGTCGGCCTCGCCGCCCAGCAGGTGGACGATCAGCACCCCGCCTTCGCCCGGGGCGAGGCTGACGGAGAACGCGTGACCGGACAGGAGGTCCTCCCCGCTCCGCTGGTCGATCTCGATGCGCCCGCCTTCGGCGAGGTGGGCGAAGGCCTCGACGATGTCGTCGTTGCCGGCGGTTGCGCACTCGAACCAGATCACCGGCCGCGGCTCGCCGCGGGTCAGCTCCTCGACGCGCAGGTTGGCGAGATGCAGGATGGCCCCGGTCGTGCCGGCATTGCGCATGTTGACCATGTGTGACTGACTGGCAGGGAAACGGCCACGACCACCGCGGCCACGGCCGCGACGCCGGAAATCCCGACCCACCATTTGTGCGTCAGGGCTCGGTGCGCGAGGGCCCGCAACCGGCCAGGTGCTCCACTGTCGACCATCGCGTCGGACGATAGGACCAGCGCTGTGGCCCAGTCGCACAAAGTGTCCGAACGCTACCGATCGGTGACGTCGCCTGACCAGACGGGTCGCAGCTCGACCAGGCCGAGGGCCGACTCCGGGATCCGCGCCGCCCACTCCTGGGCCCGCTCCCGCGACGCGCAGTCGACCAGGTAGAACCCGGCGAGGTATTCCTTCGACTCCGCGAACGGGCCGTCGCTCGGCAGCCCCAGCGACGCCAGGGCCGCCGGCTCGGCCGGGAGGCGCGTGCCGGTCGACGGGTCCGCGAGGCGTTCCGACAGCACCAGCTCGCCCGCGGACTCCATGGCCGCGCGGAGGGCCAGGTGTTCGGTCATGCCTTCCGCGCGCTGCTCGTCCGTGAAGCCCTCCCAGATCGCGCGCGACCGCGGGTTGCCGTACACCATGATCAGATATTTCATGCCCTTCAGTGTCGCGCGCCGCACGATGATCGGGAGCAGACTGGTGCGGTGAGCGGAGAAGCGTTTCGGGCGGCGCGGGACTATCTCCTCGACGTCGCCGACGACTACGAGCGGGCGTTCGCCGAGTTTCGCTGGCCTGAGCTGGACACCTTCAACTGGGCGCTGGACTGGTTCGACCCGATGGCCGAGGGCAACGACGCGCCGGCCCTGTGGATCGTCGAGGAGGACGGTTCCGAGGCCAAGCGGTCTTTCCAGGAGCTGGCGCGGCGCTCCGACCAGGTGGCCAACTTCCTGCGTTCCGACGCCGGGGTGGCCCGTGGCGACCGGGTCATCGTCATGCTCGGCAACCAGGTCGAGCTGTGGGAGACGATCCTGGCGTGCGCCAAGCTCGGCGCCGTGATCATCCCGGCGACGCCGTTGCTCGGGCCGGCGGACCTGCGCGACCGGCTCGACCGGGGCGGGGCCCGGCACGTCATCACGACCACCGCGTCGACCGGCAAGCTGGCGGACGTCGCCGGTGACTACACGCGGATCGCGGTTGGCGGCGGTGACCTCCCGGCGGGCTGGATCGACTACGCGGCGAGCCTCGACGCCGGCGCGGAGTTCAGCCCCGACGGGCCGACCAAGGCGACCGACCCGCTGCTGCTCTACTTCACCTCCGGGACCACCGCGCTGCCGAAGCTCGTGGAGCACACGCACGCTTCGTACCCCGTCGGTCATCTCTCGACCATGTACTGGATCGGCCTGCGGCCCGGGGACGTCCACCTCAACATCTCGTCGCCGGGGTGGGCCAAGCACGCGTGGAGCAACGTCTTCGCGCCGTGGAACGCGCAGGCGTGCGTGTTCCTCTACAACTACAGCCGGTTCGACGCGTCCGCACTGATGGCGCAGATGGACCGCTGCGGCGTGACGACGTTCTGTGCGCCGCCGACCGTCTGGCGCATGCTCGTGCAGGCCGACCTGCGCCGGCTGGGCACGCCGCCGCGGGAGGCGGTGGCCGCGGGCGAACCCCTCAACCCAGAGATCATCTCCCGGGTACGCGAGGCGTGGGGCCTGACCATCCGCGACGGCTTCGGGCAGACCGAGACGACGGTGCAGATCGCCAACACGCCCGGGCAGCCGGTGAAGCCGGGCTCGATGGGAAGGCCGTTGCCGGGGTACGCCGTCGCTCTGGTCGACCCGTCCACCGGCAAACCCGGCGACGACGGCGAGATCTGCCTGGACCTCAGCGCCCGGCCGCTCGGGCTGATGGTCGGCTACCGGGGCGACCCGGAACGCAACGCGGAGGCGATGGCCGGCGGCTACTACCACACCGGCGACGTCGGGTCGCGCGACTCGGACGGCTACATCACCTATGTCGGGCGGATGGACGACGTGTTCAAGGCGTCCGACTACCGGATCTCGCCGTTCGAGCTGGAGAGCGTCCTGATCGAGCATCCGGCGGTGGCGGAGGCCGCGGTGGTGCCGTCGCCGGACCCGGTGCGGCTCGCGGTGCCCAAGGCCTTCGTGGTGCTGGCCGCGGGCTGGGAGCCGGACGCGTCGACGGCGGCCGCGATCTTCGCGCACTGCCGGGAGCACCTGGCGCCGTTCAAGCGCGTACGCCGGATCGAGTTCGCTCCGCTGCCCAAGACGCTGTCGGGCAAGATCCGCCGGGTCGAGCTGCGGACCGGCGACCACGAGGCGTACGCCGCCGGCGGCCGCCCGACGACGGAATTCCGCGAGGAGGACGTCCGGGCGAGTTGACCGTTTTAAGCTGTATGCCCGGTCCCTGGACCGCCTTGGGCCGCCCGAAGGGGACCTCGCATGCACGCGTTCCTGGCCCGCCTCGGGCGCACCTGCGCCCGCCACCACTGGATCGTCATCGGCGCGTGGCTGGTTTTGGTGGTCGGCCTGGTGGTGGGCAACAACCGGTGGGGCGGGGACTACGTCAACGACTACACGGTGCCGGGTAGCCAGTCCGACAAGGGCGCGCAGGTCATCTCCGACGAGTTCCTGGGGCAGAGCACGTTCGTCGGTCAGCTCGTCTTCCAGGCGCCGCCGGGCGCGACGGTGGTGGCCCAGCAGAACGTGATCAACGAGGCGGTGGCCAACACGGCCAAGCTGGGCCACGTGATCAGCGCGACGAGTCCGTTCGCGACGAGCCCGCCGACGGTGTCGCCGGACGGCACGATCGCGTACGGCAACGTCAACTACGACATCTCCACGGACACGCTCGGCGACGATTACCTGGACCAGCTCAACCAGGCGGTGGCGCCGGCGCGGGCGGCCGGGCTCACCGTCGAGTACGGCGCCGCGTCCGGCCAGATCGCCCGCGGCACCAACGACCTGGGCTCGGAACTGGTCGGCATCATCGTGGCGTTCGTACTCCTCTTCCTGATCTTCTTCTCGATCGTCGCGGCGCTGATCCCGCTGGTGTCCGCGGTGTTCTCGGTCCTCGCCGCCCTGTCGATCATCGGTTTGCTGGCCGCGGTGGTGACGTTCCCGACGACGGGCCCGACGCTGGCGACGCTGCTGGGCCTGGGCGTGGCGATCGACTACGGCCTGTTCCAGGTGGCCCGGCACCGCGAGGACCTGGCCGACACCGACGACTACGTGGGAGCGGCGGCGAGCGCGAACACCCACTCCGGGATGGCGATCCTGGTGGCCGGGACGACCGTGATCATCGCGATGCTCGGGCTGTATATCGCGGGGCTGCCGTTCATCAGCGCGCTCGGCGTGTCGGCGGCGCTGGGCGTGGCGATGACGATGATCGCGGCGCTGACGTTGATTCCGGCGTTCCTGGGCCTGTCCGGGCGCACGGTCCGCGCGATGCGCTTCCGCCGCCGGCGGGAGGTTGGCGTCGGGATTCCGCCCGCCCCGCCGCACCCGCGGCAGAACGGGGGGCCGGGCGGTTCGCTCAAGGGCGGGGAGGCTGGGGCGGGTCGGTCGCCCGTTTCGGACGCCGACGAAGGTGTGACCGGCCGGCGCGGGCGGGTCGATTCCGCTGAAGGCGACGCGGGCCCGGCCGGGCCGTCGCCCGTGCCGGACGCCGGGCCGGCGGGACAACCGGAGGCGGCGGGTCCCCGGCGGGCCAGCGCCTCACCTGGAGCGAACGTTGGTGGCTCGTCGGGAGGGGCACGGACCGACTCCGTCACGCATCCGTCGCATGAGCACGGTGCGTTCGCCCGGTGGGGGCGGTACGTCAGCCGGCGGCCGTGGCCCTGGGCCATCGCGGCCGTCGTCGCGCTACTGGTGATCACGATCCCGTTGATCTGGATCGACTTCGGGCAGCTCGGGCCCGGCACGGATCCGCCGAGCTACACCGACCGCCGGGCGTACGACCTGATCTCCCAAGGTTTTGGCCCCGGCGCCAACGGGCCGCTGACGATCGTCGTCGAGATCCCGCCCGGCAGCTCCGCGGAGACCCTGCTGACCAGCACGCGGCTGAGCCTCGAACAGCAGCCCGGCGTGGCCTCGGTGACGCAGCCGCTGGTCGACCCGCAAGGGACCGCCGCCCTGATCAACGTCATCCCGACCACCGGCCCGACGGACCAGGCGACCACCGACCTGCTGCACCGGATCCGCGACGACGTCATGCCGAACGTGCCGGCGACCACGTACGTGACGGGACAGACGGCGGGCTACGACGACTTCACGGCGCGGACCGTCGAGCGGCTGCCGTGGCTGATCCTCGCGGTCGTGATCCTGTCGCTGCTGCTGTTGACCACCGCCTTCCGCTCGCTGGTGATCGGCATCCAGGCCGCGCTGATGAACCTGCTCTCGGTCGGCGCCGCCTACGGCGTGATCGTCGCCGTCTTCCAGTGGGGCTGGGGCGCGTCGTGGATCGGGGTGGACATGCCCCTGTCGATCCCGGCGTACGTCCCAATGATCATGTTCGCCGTCGTGTTCGGCCTGTCGATGGACTACGAGGTCTTCCTCATGTCCCGCGTACACGAGGCCTACCTGCACACGCGGGACACCCGCCGCAGCGTCGCCCTCGGCATCGGCGGCACGGCCCGGGTGATCACGACGGCCGCACTGATCATGATCGTGGTATTCATCAGCTTCGTCGCGGACCCGGACCCGACGATCAAAATGCTGGCCGTAGGCATGGCGGTATCGGTGCTGCTGGACGCGAGCATCGTCCGAATGATCCTGGTGCCAGCAATCCTCTCGATCCTCGGCGACCGCTCCTGGTGGATCCCACGGTGGCTCGACCGCATCCTCCCCCACCTCGACATCGAGGGCGCCCCACCTCCGAAGCCCCAACTGGAAGAGGCCCACCGATGAGCCCAGCCGCGCGGCGCACAGGCACCGACCGGCCGCCGGTCGTCGAGCCCGAGCAGGCGGAACGATGAGCCCGACCGCCCCAGCGCAACTCGCCCCGGGCCGTCCCGCTGCCGGCCGCCGAGTGCGAGGTGGCACAGCCACGACCGCGGCCGCGCGGCGCAACCCGCCAAGGACTGGCCGGCCGCCGGTCGCCGAAGCCGAGCGGGCCCAGCCGTGAGCCCCGCGGCGCGGAGGAAGCCGCCTGGCCTCGGGTGGCCGCCCGTGATCGAGCCCATGCTGGCCGTGCCGGGTGAGATTCCGACCGCGCCCGGCTGGGCGTACGAGTTCAAGTGGGACGGAGTCCGCACGGTCGCCTACACCGACGCGCGCGGTGGCATCAGGCTGCGCTCCCGCAACGATCTCGACGTCACCGCCAGCTATCCCGAGCTCGGCGTCGTCGCCGACCTTGTCGGGCGCCGGCGGGTCGTGCTCGACGGCGAGATCGTCACCTTCGACAAGCGCGGCGTCTCCTCGTTTTCCGCGCTCCAGCGCCGGATGCACGTCGTCAGCCCCAGCCCGGCGCTGATCTCCGGCACGCCGGTCGTCTACGGCGTCTTCGACGTGCTCTTCCTCGACGAGCCGCTGACCTCGCGCCCGTGGCACGAGCGCCGCGCCGTGCTCGAGGACCTGGGCATCGACGAGCAGCCGATCCTGGTCGCGCCCTACTTCGAGACCGACCCGGACGCGGTCATGGCGACCGCCCGCGAGCGCGGCCTGGAGGGCGTGGTCTCCAAGCGCGTCGACGGCACCTATCACCCCGGACGGCGCTCCCCCGTCTGGCTCAAGACCCCCTTCATCCAGACCACCGAGGTGGTCGTGGTCGGCTGGAAACCCGGCGCCGGCCGGCGCGCGGGGACGATCGGCTCGCTGGTCCTGGGCGCCTACGACGAGCAGGACAAGCTCGCCTACTGCGGCGGGGTCGGCACCGGCTTCACGGACGACATGCTCGACGAGCTGCTCGCCCTGCTGGGCCCGCTGGAAACCGACCGCTCACCGCTGGCATATGAGATCCCCACGGCGGACCGGCGCGGGGTGCGCTGGGTGCGCCCTAGGGTGGTCGGCGAAGTGGTCTTCCGGTCAGTGACCCCGGAGGGAAGACTCCGCCACCCGGCCTGGCGCGGCCTGCGCCCAGACCGCCGACCGCGCGAGGCCCGTCTCCCGCACCCATGAACCCCGCCAGAATCACCCCGTGTTCCATACGGACATGAGTACCAGCCACCACCGACAAGAATCGTCGGCAGGCAGGCAACCAAGCAAGCAAGCAAGCAAGCAAGCAAGCAAGCAAGACTTGACCCTCGACCAGGTCGAGGCATCAGGGTTCCGGGATGTGGAGAGCGACATGCGGACCATAGGCGACACCGCCCGCGCCAGCGGGCTGTCCGTGAGCGCCCTGCGGTTCTACGACCGCGAGGGCGTCCTCGTGCCGGCCCTGGTCGATCCGGAGAACGGCTACCGCTGGTACACCGACGAGCAGATCCGGCAGGCCCGGCTGGTCGCCGGGCTGCGGCGGGTCGGCATGCCGGTCGCCGAGATCGCCGCCGTGCTCGGTGCACGCAACGACGCCGCGCACCGGCTGCTGGACCAGCACCTGCATCGCCTCGAGACGGGCCTCGTCGATGCCCGCCGTGAGCTCTCCCGCGTACACGCCCTTCTCGACACGCAGGAGATCCCGATGACCACCATCACCCTGACCAGCACCGTCCTCGCCGCCGCGTTCGACTCGGTGCGCTTCGCGGCCGGCAACGACCCCGAGCTGCCGATGCTCACCGGCGTCCTGGTCGACGTCGAACCGGACGCGGTGACCTTCGTGGCCACCGACCGCTACCGGATGGCGATCCACCGCGAACCCGTCACCGTCACCGGCGAGCCGGTCAGGGTGATCGCCCCGCTCCCCTGGGTCGACGAACTGCGCGGCAAACGCACGAGCGAGCCGGTCACCCTCCGCCTCGACGGCTCCAGCATCGAGGCCACCGGCGACGGTTGGACGATCAAGGACACACCGCGCCAGTACGACTACACCGACTGGCGCCGGGCGATCGAGGCGCGCACCACGGGCGGCGACCCGCGCACGGCGGCGGTCGACCCGGCGGTGCTCCGCGCGGCCATCACGAAAGGCAGGGACCACGAGCTGGTCGTGCTGGCCATCGGCGAGGGCGCACGAATCGACGTGGTCAGCGACGCCGACCGGCACGACGACCACGTCGCGGTCAACCGCGAGTTCCTCCTCCAGGCCCTCGAAGCGGGCGGCGACGGCCAGCTGGTGCTCGAGCTCGACGGCCCGATCCGCCCGCTGGCCATCCGCCGCAGCGCCGACGACCGCGCGTACTCCCTGCTGATGCCCGTCAAGCCCTGACGGCCGGCGCCTGTTGCAGCAGCGCAGCCGGCAGTTCGGGGCCGGCCGGGAGCGCCACCGGTTCCTTGGCGCGCGCGACCAGCTCCACCACTGTCCGGCTGAGCTGCTGCGCCGACTGCGACATCGACTCGTTGGCGGTCACGATCGCCGTGACCACCTCCAACCGCGTCAGAGACCCCGGGCCAGCCGGTGGTACGCGGCCGTCCAGCGCAGTTCCTGGACGAAGCGCCGGACGGTCGTCTGGCCGTCCACAAGGGCGAGTTCGGTCCCCGTCAGCTCGGCCAGGTCGTGGAGTTCCGCGGCGCCGAGGGCCTGGGTCAGGGCCGTGTGGTGTGGACCACCCGCGGTCAGCCAGGCCTCGGCCGCGGTGAGCAGGTCCGGTCGCGGCGTCCAGATCGCCCGGGCCACGGGCAGTTTCGGCAACGGGTGGTCCGCCGGCACGACGTCGACCTCGTTGGCCACGAGGCGGAAGCGATCGCCCAGGTCCGCCAGGCCGATCACCACGGCCGGGCCGGGTGCGGCGTCGAAGACCAGACGGACCGGGTCCTCCCGGCCACCGATCGACAGCGGATGGATCTCGGCGCGCGGTGTGCCGCCGGCGATCGACGGGCAGATCTCCAGCATGTGCGCGCCCAGCGTGCGCTCGTGGCCGGGGGTCAGGTCGTAGGTGTAATCCTCCATGAACGAGGTGCCGCCGGGCAGCCCGGCCGACATCGCCTTCAGCGTGCGGACCAGCACCGCGGTCTTCCAGTCGCCCTCGCCGCCGAAGCCGTAGCCGTCGGCCATCAGGCGCTGCACCGCGAGCCCGGGCAGCTGCCGCAACCCGCCCAGGTCCTCGAAGTTCGTGGTGAACGCCCGAAAGCCGCCGTCGGTGAGGAAGGAACGCAGGCCCAGCTCGATCCGGCCGGCGTAGCGGAGCGACTCGTGTCGTTCACCGCCGGGCCGCAGCTCCGGGGACAGCGCGTAGACCTGGTCGTACTCCGTGACGAGCTTGTCCACATCAGAGTCCGTCGCGTCGTCGACGGCGGCGGCCAGCTCCGTCACGCCGTACGTGTTGACCGACACCCCGAAGTGCAGCTGGGCCTCGACCTTGTCGCCTTCGGTGACGGCCACGTCGCGCATGTTGTCGCCGAACCGGGCCAGCCGCAGCGACCGCATCTCCGCCCGGCCCAGCGCGGCCCGCGTCCATCCGCCGATCCGGGCGGTCACCCGCGGGTCGCTGACGTGCCCGGCCACCGTCTTGCGCGGCACGCCGAGGCGGGTCTGCACGTAGCCGAACTCGCGGTCGCCGTGCGCCGCCTGGTTGAGGTTCATGAAGTCCATGTCGATGTCGGCCCACGGCAAGGCCACATTGGACTGCGTGTGCAGGTGCAGCAGCGGCACGTCGAGCGCGTCCAGCCCGGCGATCCACATCTTGGCCGGCGAGAACGTGTGCATCCAGGCGATCACCCCGATCACGCCCTCCGTGCTGGCCGCGGCCCGGCAGCAGCGCAGGATGGCGTCCGACGAGGTGAGCACGGGCTGCCATTCGACGGCGGCCGGCACGTCGGCCGAGGCGTCGAGGACGGCCGCGATCTCCTGCGACTGCGCGGCGACCTGGCGCAGCGTGTCCGCGCCGTAGAGCTCCTGGCTACCTGTGAGGAACCACAAACGGCTCATGTCCGTCCTCCCTGCGGTCAAGCGCCCGCGCGGCGGGCGTGCAGACGGTGCAACACGTTCGAGGCCCCGCGCCCGAAGTGGTCGTGCAACTCGCGGTAGTCGGCATAGATCGGGTCGTACGCGTCGGCGCGCTCGGCATCGGGCCGGTAGACCGCCGGACCCCGGCTGCCCATCACGGCCGCCGCGGTGCGGACGTCGGTGTAGTGCCCGGCGGCGACCGCGGCGTGGATCGCCGAGCCCAGCGCGGGGCCCTGCGCCGAGCCGATCACCGCGATCGGGCGGCGCAGCACGTCGGCGTACACCTGCATGAGGAACGCGTTCTTGAGCAGCCCGCCCGCCGCGACCACCTCGGTGACCGGCACGCCGGCCGCCTCGAACGTCTCGATGATCATCCGGGTGCCGTACGCGGTCGCCTCGACGAGCGCGCGGTACTGCTCCTCCGGCCGGGTGGCCAGCGTCTGGCCGAGGATCACGCCGGAGAGCGCGTGGTCGACCAGCACCGACCGGTTGCCGCTGTGCCAGTCGAGCGCGACCAGGCCGTGTGCGCCCACCGGCTGCGCGGCCGCCAGCGCGCTCAGGTGCTCGTGGATGTCCCGCCCCGCGGCCGCGGCGTCGTCCAGATAGGACGGTGGCACCGAGGTCGACGCGAACCACGCGAAGATGTCGCCGACGCCGCTCTGGCCGGCCTCGTAGCCCCACAGCCCGGAGACGATCCCGTCGGCCACCACCCCGCACATCCCGGGCACCTCGGCGAGCTGGTCGCTGGAGAGCACGTGGCAGGTGGAGGTGCCCATGATGGCGACGAGCTGGCCGGGCTCGACGGCCCGGGCGGCCGGCGCGGTGACGTGCGCGTCGACGTTGCCGACGGCGACCGCGATGCCCTCGGGCAGGCCGGTGAGCGCGGCCGCGCGCGCGGTCAGCGAGCCGGCCCGACCACCCAATGGGGACAGTGGATGCCGCAGCTTGTCGACGAAGTCGGCGAACCGCGGGTCGAGCGCGGCGAGGTAGTCGCGCGAAGGATAGGAGTCGTCCTGGTGGATCCCCTTGTAGCCCGCGGTGCACACGTTGCGCGTCTCCGCACCGCACAGCTCCCAGACGATCCAGTCGGCCGCCTCGATCCAGCGCTCGGCGCGGTCGTAGAGCTCCGGGTCCTCGTCGAGCACCTGCAGGCCCTTGGCGAACTGCCACTCTGACGAGATCCGGCCGCCGTAGCGGCGCAGCCACGGCTCGCCGCGCGCCTCGGCCACCGCGTTGATCCGGTCGGCCTGGCCCTGTGCGGCGTGGTGCTTCCAGAGTTTCGGGTACGCGTGCGGCCGGTCCGCCAGGCCGTCGAGCTCGCAGAGCGGGGTGCCGTCGGCCAGCGTCGGCAGCACCGTGCAGGCGGTGAAGTCGGTGCCGATGCCGACGACGTCCGAGGCGGGGACGTCGGCGGCCGCGAGCGCCTTGGGCACCGCCTCACGCACCACGTCGCGCCAGTCCTGCGGCACCTGCAGGGCCCAGCTCGGCGGAAGCGGCCGCCCGGTGCCAGGCAGGGCGCGCTCGACGGCGCCGTGCGCGTACTCGTGCACCGCGGAACCGACCTCGGCGCCGTCGGACACCCGGACCACGACGGCCCGACCCGAGAGCGTGCCGAAGTCGATCCCGATCACATGCGCGGCCATGGGCCCACCCCTCAGCGGCGACGCCGGGTTACGGCGCGCTGCAGGACGATGAAGACGAACAGGAACAGTCCGATAAAGATCTTCGTCCACCAGGAGCTCAGATCACCCTGGAACGTGATGATCGTCTGGATCAGGCCGAGCACCAGCACGCCCAGGACGGTGCCGAGCAGATAGCCGGAGCCGCCGGTGAGCAGCGTGCCGCCGATGACCACCGCGGCGATCGCGTCCAGCTCCATGCCGGAGGCGTGCAGCCCGTAGCCGGACAGCATGTAGAAGCTGAGCAGCACCCCGCCCAGGCCCGAGCAGAGCCCGCTGATCGTGTAGACGGCGATCCGGGTGCGGCCCACCCGCAGACCCATCAGCATCGCCGACTGCGGGTTGCCGCCGACCGCGTAGACGTCACGACCGAACTTCGTGTACGCCAGCACGTACGCCGCGATCAGCACGACGACGAGCGCGACCAGCACGCTGATCGTGATGAACCAGCCGCCGAACCAGATCTGGGCGTTGGCGACCCGCTCCCAGAACGGGTCGTCGATGCCGATCGACTCGGTGCTGATCACGTAGCAGAGCCCGCGGGCGAGGAACATGCCCGCCAGCGTCGCGATGAACGGCTGCACCTCGAAGTAGTGGATCATCAGGCCCATCCCGAGCCCGATCGTCGCGCCCATCAGCAGCGCGACCGGCAGCACGACGGCCGCCGGCCAGCCGTTTTCGAGCAGCAGCGCGACCACCATCGTGGTCAGCGCGACCACCGCCCCGACGGACAGGTCGATGCCACCGGTCAGGATCACGAAAGTCATGCCGACCGCGACCACGAGCAGGAACGCGTTGTCGATGAAGATGTTGAGCACGATCTGGGTGTCGCTGAAGCCGCTGTAGTTGATGACGCCGAGGCCGTACATCAGCGAGATGAGCACGGCCGTCGCGGTGACCGGCAGGTACTTGTGGCGCAGCGCGAACCGGCGCACCCGGGCCGCGACGGGTGGCTGCTCGGTCGGCAACCGGGTATCGAGATCCATCATGCCGACACCTCCGCTGGCTGGCGACGGGTGAACCGGGCGCGGAAGGCGGGCGCCTGCACGAGGCAGAGGATCACCACGACCACCGCCTTGAACAGGAGGGTGACCTCGGGCGGGATGCCGATCGTGTAGACCGTCGTGTCCAGCGTCTTGATCAGCACCGCGCCGATGACCGTGCCGGCGATCGAGAAGCGCCCGCCGAGCAGCGAGGTGCCGCCGATCACGACCGCGAGGATCGCGTCGAGCTCGATCAGCGAGCCGGCGTTGTTGCCGTCCGCGCTGGAGACGGTCGAGCTGACCATCAGCCCGGCCACGCCGGCACAGAGCGCGCAGGCCACGTACGCGATGATGATCAACCGTCGGGACCGGATGCCGGCCAACCGGCTCGCACCGGCGTTGCCGCCCACCGACTCGAGCAACATGCCGAACGCACTGCGCCGGGTGACCAGTGCGACGGCCGCCACCAGCGCGGCGGCGATGATGATCGGCACCGGGATGGCCACGAGGAAGCCCGTGGCGATCGCCTTGTACGGCGGCGAGTTGACGTTGATGATCTGGCCGTCGGTGATCAGCTGCGCGACGCCACGGCCGGCGATCATCAGGATCAGCGTCGCGATGATCGGTTGGATGCCGACGACGCCCACCAGGAAGCCGTTCCACAGTCCCAGCCCCGCGCAGAGCAGCAGGGCCAGTGCCACCGCGAACAGGACACCGCCGACCGCACCCTGGTCGGCGAGGCCGCTGATCTGCTGACAGGCCAGCGCTCCCGAGATGGCCACCACGGCGCCCACCGACAGGTCGATGCCGCCGGTCGCGATGACCAGCGTCATGCCGAGCGCGACGAGGAGCAGCGGCGCGCCCTGCCGGAGGATGTCGAAGAGGCTGCCGTAGAAGTGCCCGTCGCGGAGCTCGACGGCGAAGAAGTCGGGCGTGAAGAACAGGTTGCTGACCAGCAGCGCGACCAGCATCGCGACGGGCCAGAACAGCCGGTGTCGGAGAACGGTCGTCGTCATGCCGCGCCTCCACTCGCGATCGCGGCCATCACCCGGTCGATATCCAGGCCGTCGGTGTTCTCGAGCTCGGTGACCAGCCGGCGGTCGCGCAGCACGGCGACCTTGTGGCTGAGCCGCAGCACCTCTTCCAGCTCGGCGGAGATGAACAGCACCGCCATGCCGCCGTCGGACAGCTCGACCACGAGCCGCTGGATCTCGGCCTTGGCGCCGACGTCGATGCCGCGGGTCGGCTCGTCGAGGATCATCACGCGGGGCTCCGTGATCAGCCAGCGGGCCAGCAGCACCTTCTGCTGGTTGCCGCCGCTGAGGTTGCGGACCGGCATCTCCGGATCCGCCGGCCGGATGTCGAGCGCCTTGACGTAGCGCGCGACCAGCTCGTCCTGGCGGCCGCGGGGCACCGGACGGGCCCAGCCGCGGGCGGCCTGCAGGGCGAGCACGATGTTCTCGCGTACGGTCAGCTCCTCGACCAGGCCGTCGGTGCGCCGGTTCTCCGGGCAGTACGCGATCCCGTGCCGCATCGCCGTCTGCGGGCCGCGGAACGTGACGGGCTTGCCGTCCACCGTGATCTGGCCCGCGTCGGCCTTGTCCGCGCCGAACAGCAGCCGGGCGATCTCGGTGCGGCCCGAGCCGAGCAGGCCGGCGAGGCCGACCACCTCGCCCTTGTGTATGCCGAGCGAGAACGGCGCGATCGCGCCGGTGCGGCCGAGCCCGTCGGCGCCGACCACCGGCGTGCCCCGCTCCAGCGCGGCGACCTCGCGGCGCGGCGCCTCCTCGATGTCCTCGAGCGCGGCCAGCTCCTTGCCGATCATCGCGGCGACCAGGTCGAGCTGGCTCAGCTCGGCGGTGCGGTACTCGCCGACCCGCCGGCCGTTGCGCAACACCGTCATCCGGTCCGCGATCTCGTACACCTGGTCGAGGAAGTGGGTGACGAACAGGATGGCGATGCCGTCGTCCTTGAGCCCGCGCATGACCCGGAAGAGCTGGTCCACCTCGGACGCGTCGAGGCTCGACGTGGGCTCGTCGAGCACGAGCACCTTGGCGTCGACGTCAAGGGCACGGGCGATGGCGACCATCTGTTGTACGGCGATCGAATGGGCACCCAGGTCCGAACCGACGTCGATGGAGAGCTGGAGCCGGGCGAGCAGCTCCTCGGCCCGGCGCCGCATCGCCGACCAGCGGATCCGGCCGAACCGGGTCGGCGCGCGCCCGATCAGCACGTTCTCGGCCACGGACAGGTTGGGGCAGAGGTTGATCTCCTGGTAGACGGTGCTGATGCCGGCCTGCTGGGCCTGGTGCGGCCCGGCGAACGCGACCGGCTCGCCGCCGAGCGTGATGTCGCCCTGGTCGTGGTGGTAGGCGCCGGTGAGCACTTTGATCAGGGTGGACTTGCCCGCGCCGTTCTCGCCCATCAGGGCGTGCACCTCGCCCGGGAACAACCTCAGGTCGACGCCGTCGAGCGCGACGACGCCCGGGAACCGCTTGCCGATGCCCCGCATGACGAGCACCGGCTCCCTTTCCGACATGGCCCTCTCCTGGCTGTTACGGGAAGGGGTGGCCCCGGTCTGTGGAACCGGGGCCACACCGTTGTCAGTACTTGCGGTTGGGCAGCTCCGTCTTGGCCTGCTCCTGCGTGAACGTGGTCTCCTCGGTCAGCACCCGTTCGGGCACCGTCTCACCGGCGACCACCTTCTTGGCCAGGTCCATGAGCTGTGGGCCGAGCAGCGGGCTGCACTCGACAATAAAGTTGATCTTGCCGTCGGCGAGGGCCTGCATGCCGTCCTTCACCGCGTCGACAGTCACGATCTTGATGTCGGTGCCTGGCTTCTTGCCGGCCGCCTCGATCGCCTCGATGGCGCCGAGACCCATGTCGTCGTTGTGCGCGTAGAGCAGGTCGATCTTGGGGTTGGCCCGCAGGAAGGCCTCCATGACCTCCTTGCCCTTCACCCGGGTGAAGTCACCCGGCTGTGAGGCGAGCATCTTGAACTTCGGGTCCGAGCCGATCACCGACTCGAAGCCCTCCTTGCGGTCGATGGCCGGCGCCGCACCGGTGTTGCCCTGCAGTTCCACCATGTTGACGGTCCCGCTCGCGCTGCCGAACTCCTGCTTGACCCACTCGCCGGCCTTCTTGCCCTCCAGCACGAAGTCGGAGCCGATAAACGTCTTGTAGAGCGTCTTATCGGGTGAGTCAACCGCCCGGTCGGTCAGGATCACCGGGATGCCGGCGTCCTTGGCCTCCTTGAGGACGGTGTCCCAGCCGGACTCGACCACCGGCGAGAAGGCGATGACGTCCACCTTCTGCGAGATGAAGCTCCGGATGGCCTTGATCTGGTTTTCCTGCTTCTGCTGCGCGTCGGAGAACTGGAGTTTGATGCCGGCCGCCTCGGCGGCCTCCTGCACGGACTTCGTGTTGGCCGTGCGCCAGCCGCTCTCGGCGCCGACCTGCGAGAAACCCATGACGATCTGGCCGTCGTCTTTGCCGGCCCCGGACCCGGTACCGCTGCCGCCATCCCGATCCTGGCCGCCACAGGCGGCCAGCGTGGCTGCGACGAGCACGCCACCGAGCACTACCGCGGACACCTTTCTGAGCACGGCTTTCCTCCTCACGTACGTCGATGGCTCGCGTGTTGCGTGAATGTTAGCGTTCTCATAATCGACGTCAATAGCTCCGAAAGGACGATTGTTAGCGTTCACAGCAACGTTATGATCGACAAGGCGGGTAGAGTGTCGGCCGAGGAGTTGCCATGGATCAGCCGTCTCCGCCGCGACCGGCGGTGATGATCGACGTCGCCCGACTGGCCGGCGTCTCGCACCAGACCGTCTCGCGCGTCCTCAATGGACATCCGAGCGTCCGCACCGAGACCCGCGAACGCGTGCTGACCGCGGTCCGTCAGCTCAACTACCGCCCCAACGCGCTGGCCCGCGGCCTGGCCGGCCGCCGCTCGCGGGTGCTGGGCGTCGTCAGCTTCGACACCATCCTCTATGGACCGGCGGCCACCCTGCTCGGCGTCGAGCGGGCGGCCCGGGCCGCGGGCTACGGCGTCAGCATCGTGACGCTCGAGCAGCTCGACCACGACGGCGTCGGCGACGCGCTGAGCGCGCTGGCCGAGCAGTCCGTGGCCGGCGTCGTCATCATCGCGCCGTTCACCAACGCGGCCGCCGCGCTGCGGTCGCTGCCGACCGGCATCCCCGCCGTGGTCGTGGAGGCCGGCACCAGCGGCGCGCTGCCGGCCATCTCGGTCGACCAGGTCGCCGGCGCCCGCCTGGCCGTGCGGCACCTGCTCGAGCTCGGCCACGAGACGGTCCGGCACGTCCGCGGCCCGCAGAACTGGCTCGAGGCGCGCGACCGCGAGTCGGCGTGGCGGTCGACCCTGGAGGAGGCCGGCGCCGCCGTGCCGCCGGTGATCGACGGCGACTGGAGCGCGCGCTCGGGCTACGAGGCCGGCCTCCGGCTGGCCGGCGACCCGCGCGTGACCGCGGTGTTCTGCGCCAACGACCAGCAGGCGCTGGGTCTGCTACGGGCGTTTCACGAGCGCGGCGTCCGCGTGCCCGACGACGTGAGCGTGGTCGGCTTCGACGACATCCCCGAGGCGGAGTTCATGTCGCCGCCGCTGACCACGATCCGGCAGGACTTCGACGAGGTCGGCCGCCGCTGCCTGGCGATGCTGCTGGACCTCCTCGACGCACCACCCGACCTGGCGGGCGAGGCGATTCCCCGGGTGTCACCGGCCCTGGTCTCCCGAGCCAGCACCGGCCCCATCACGCGCTGACCACCGCTGCGTCCAGGATCGGCCAATCGGAGGAGCAGAGCGGGCGTCCGGCCTGCCGTAGGCTGCGCGCTGTGCCAGCCCCCGCCCGCGCCCTGCCGGCGCCCAATTTGGATCCAGCTGCGGCATTTCCCGACGTTCGTGCGTTGCGGGAGGCTGCCAAGGCAGGCGACTGGCCCGCGATCGAGGCCGGGTTCGGCCGGATCGCCGACCCCGGCGTGCACCTCACCGCCGTCAGCGAGGTCAGCGAGACGTTGGAGCGGGGCTTCCTGGAGTCGGTCGCCGCCGCCAGCCCCACCGCGGCCCTGCCACAGACGCTCTTGGCGCGGCGGCTCGTCCACGACGGCTGGAACATCCGCACCGGCGCGTGGGGCAGCAACGTCAGCCAGGTGCAGTGGAAGGCGTTCAACGAGCACCTGCACCGGGCCGAGCAGATCCTGATCGAGGTGACCGCACGCCAACCGGGCTACACCAGTGCGTGGACCGAGCGGCTGCACACCGCGCGGGGACTCAGCCTGGGCCAGGCCGAGGCGCGGCGGCGCTACGAGCGGCTCAGCCGGGCGACGCCGCAGTTCTACGGCGCGCAGGACGCGATGATCCAGCAGCTGTGTCCCAAGTGGGGCGGCTCGTACGACGCGATGCACTCCTTCGCCGTCGAGTGCACGAAGACGTCACCACCGGGCTCGGTCAACGGCGGGATGGTGCCGGCGGCGCACATCGAGCACTGGCTGCTGATCGACCGCGACGAGGGCGAGCGCGCCGCGGTGGCCTACCTCAAACGACCCGAGGTGCAGCAGGAGCTGCGGTGGGCGGCCGAGCACTCGGTGTTCAACCCGGCGTTCCGGCCGGCACCCGGTTGGGTCGCCGCCCACTGCGCGTTCGCCATGGCGTTCAGCCTGGCGGAGAACTACCCCGCCGCGGCGGCACACTTCAACGCCCTGCTCACCGGCGGCAACCTCGCCAGCAAGTCGTGGTGGCAGTACCTCGGCGACGCCGAGCAGGAGTTCGTCGCCCATCGCGACCGCGCGTTCCAGAAGGGTTTCGGCCGGTGATCCGGGAGACAGAAGTCGACGGTGTGCAGACGCTGTTGGCGCCGAAGAGCGGCCCGCTCGTCGCCGGGCTCACCTTCCGGGTGGGCCGCGCGGACGAAACCCTTGCCACGGCGGGCATCACGCATCTGCTCGAGCATCTCGCGCTGCACCACAGCGGGTTGAGCGACTACCACTACAACGGCGCCACGGGCTCGGTCGTCACGCACTTCCATCTGCAGGGCTCCGAGGACGACGTGGTCAAGCACCTCGTCGGGGTGTGCGACGCGCTCGCCAACCTGCCGTTGGACAGGCTCGAGACCGAGAAGGGCATCCTGCGTACGGAGGCCGCCAGCCGCAAGATGGGTGTCGGCGACTCGATGCCGCTGTGGCGCTACGGCGCGCAGAGCTACGGCCTCCTCAGCTACGAGGAGCTGGGCCTGCCCCGGCTGAGCCCCGACGACCTGCGACGCTGGGCCGCCACCTGGTTCACCCGGCAGAACGCGGTCCTGTGGATCACCTCCGACCGGGTGCCCGCGGGGCTGCGCCTGCGCCTGCCCGAAGGGACCCGCCGGCCGGTGCCGCGACCCTCGTCCGCGCTGCCCACGACCCCGGCGTACTTCAGCGACCGGGTCAACGGCGTCGTCTTCGACGCGATCGTCCGCCGGCGCGCAGCCGCCTCGGTGTTCTCGGCGGTGCTGGAGCGGGAGATGTACCGCAGCCTGCGGCAGGAGGGCGGCTACTCGTACCAGGCGAGCACGTCCTACGACCCGCGCGGCGACGACTTCGCGACGGTGACCGCGTTCGCGGACGCGTTGCCCGACAAGCAGGACGCGGTGCTCGGCGGCTTCGTCGACGTGCTGGCGAAGCTCCGCGTCGGCCGGGTCGACGAGGCGGACGTCGCCAGCGTGCGCACGCAGGCGGAGGAGGCGTTGCGCCACGAGGACCGCGACGCGGCCCGCCTCCCGGGTGCGGCGGTGAACGCGTTGACGGGGCATCCGAACCAGACCGCGGAAGCGCTCCTCGACGAGGTACGCGCGGTCACCGTCGACGACATCCAGGCGGTGGCCACGGAGGCGACGGGCACGGCGCTGCTGCTGGTGCCGGCCGGCCTGGACGCCGAGTGGGCGGGCTACGTGCCCGCACCGACGTTCTCGCCCGCGGCGGTCGACGGCCTGCGTTATGCGTCCACACAGGACGGCGGGCTCACGCTCGTCGTCGGCGACACCGGTGTCAGCCTCGTCGACAGCAGTCATGCCGTGACCGTGCGCTACGCGGAGTGCGCCGTCGCGATGGCCTGGCCGGACGGCGGCCGGCAGCTCATCGGCCTGGACAGCATCTCGGTGCGGATCGAACCCACCCTGCACCCGATCGGTCCGGACGTGATCGCCCGCATCGACCGCGGCGTTCCACCGGCCAGCCTGGTCTGGCAGCCGCCGCGCGAGCCGTCCGCGATCCCGCAACCGAAACCCGCGCCGTCGGCGGGCGCCGCCCCGGCGACACGCGGCCCGGTCGCGACGGCGGGCTTCATCACGCTGATCGTGCTGGCCTCGATCATGGGCGTGCTGTCCTGCCTGTGCGGAGCGATCGTCTTCACCGCGGACCCCAACAACCCGGACGACGACGTCCTCCGCGACCCGGTGGCCTACACCATGTTCGGCGTCGCGGCCGCGGCGACGATCGCACTCGTCATCCTGGCCATCCGCCTGGGCCGGCGCCGAAAGGCCGGCTGATCCCCCGACGAAAGGCCGGCGCCCCGGTAGGGCGCCGGCCTTTCTCAATCGGGAGCGTCACGCGGCGAGTTCCAGTTCCTTCTTCTCGACCGCGGGCGCGGTGGGCTTGCGGTCGCGCATGATGAGCGTGGCCACCAGCGCGGCGGCGAGGACGCCGAGGGCGCTGATCGTCAGGGTCGTGGACATCGCGCCGACGAAGGCTTCGCGGGCCGCGGACACCACGCCCGCGTTGCCGGTCATGAGGGCCTCCGCGATCGAGTGCCTGGCCTCCGCCGGTGCGCCGGCCGGCATGCGGGTCGCGTAGCCGCTCGTCAGCAGCGAGCCCAGGATCGCGATGCCGAGGGCCGTGCCGGCCTGCTGGATCGTGTCGTTCAGGGCCGAACCCACGCCGGCCTGCTCCGGCGGAATCGTGCCCATCAGCGCACCGACCGCCGCCGGCATCGCCAGGCCCGCGCCCAGGCCGAGCAGGCCGAGGGCGACCGCCGGGGTGGTGAAGCCGCTCGTGGTCGAGACCGTGGTGAGCAGCACGAACGAGCCCGCCATCACCACCATGCCGACCAGCATCACGTAGCGCTCACCGATGCGCGCCACCAGCTGCACACCCAGGCCGTTGCCGGCCAGGGCCGCGACCGCGAGCGGGACGAAGGCCAGGCCGGCCTTCAGCGGCGAGTAGCCCAGGACGAACTGCAGGTACTGCGTCAGCACCAGCAGCAGGCCACCGTTGCCGATCTGCACGAGCGACAGCGAGAGCGAGCCGCCGCTGAACTTGCGGGCCTTGAACAGTGCCAGCGGCACCATCGGGGCCGGGGTGACGGTCTCCCAGACCACGAACCCGACGAGGGCGAACACCGCGACGCCCAGCGCCACGGCCGAGCCGTCGCCGAACGCGCCGTGGTGCGGCAGCTCGATGATCCACCAAACCAGCGCGGTCATCCCGGCCGCCGAGAGCACGGCGCCCAGCGGGTCGGGCTTCTGCCACGGCGCCTTGGATTCCGGCATGAGCAGCATGCCGGCCGCGATGGCCAGGGCGACGATCGGCACGTTGACCCAGAAGATGGACTGCCACGAGAAACGGTCGACCAGCAGGCCGCCGAGCACCGGGCTGCCGACCAGGCCGAGCATCGACACCGAACCCCACGCCGCCATGGCCTTCGGCCGCTCGGTCGCGTCGAACACGGTGATCAGGATCGACAACGTCGAGGGCATGATCAGCGCACCGCCCACGCCCATCGCGATCCGCACCGCGATGAGCTGTGCCGGGCTGCTGGCGTAGGCCGCCGCCAGTGACGCCGCACCGAAGAGCACCAACCCGATGATCATCACTTTGCGGCGGCCGAACCGGTCACCGAGGCTGCCCGAGGTCAGCAGGAGCCCGGCGAAAACCAGGATGTAGGAGTCGAGGATCCACTGTGTCTGCTGGGCGCTGGCGCCGAGGTCGGCGGTCATGTGCGGCACGGCGACGGTGAGCGCCATGCTGTCGACGACCAGCACGAGGCTGCTCAGGCACAGCACCACCAGGATCCACCAGCGGTGCGGGTTGCGGCTGTCCATCAGGGGCGTCCTTTCGAAGGGGGCTGCGCACGCTGTTCCCGTGCTGCGAACACTGTACGCATGAGCGCACGGCGTGCGCAAGAGGCGAATGCTGTACGCTGACTGCGAACGACGTACGCACAAGAGGGAGCCCGCATGCCACCGACGAAGAAGGCGCCGTCCGTCTGGGCGCGGCAGCAGGCGGCGCCCGAGCAGCCCGCGCTCAGCCGCGACGCGATCGTCCGCGAGGCGATCGTCATGCTCGACGCCGCCGGTGCCGAGGCGCTGAGCATGCGCAAGCTCGGTGCGCAGCTCAACGCCGGCGCCACCTCGCTCTACCGGCACGTGGCGACCAAGGACGAGCTGATCGAACTGGCCGTCGACGAGGTGTACGGGGAAATCACGGTCCCGCCCGCGGGCAAGGACTGGCGCGCCGCGGCCACCGAGGCGGCCTGGTCCTACCGGGCGACCACCCTGCGGCACCCGTGGTTGGGCTCGGTCCTCGGCCAGGTGGGCATGGCGCATCTGGGCCCCAACCTCGGCGCGTTCAGCAACGGCCTGGTCGGGCTGTTCACCGCGGCCGGCTATCCCGAGCCGATCGGCGCCCTGGACACCCTGCTGTCGTACGTCATGGGCATGAGCACGACCGAGGCGGCCTGGCTGGCCACGGTCGCCCGCTCGGGCGAGACGGAAGCCGGGCTCGTCGAGCGGCTGAGCGGTCAGCCGGCCGGCGACCTCGACCCCGCCAAGATCCGCGAGGACAAGTTCGCTTACGGCCTTGGCGTCGTCCTCGACGGACTGGCCACCCGCCTCACCTGAAGATGGCGGGCCCCGCGGCACGGGGCCCGCCATGAAACGACGCTAGAAGGCCTTCACCTCGAGCAACCCGACCGAGCCCGCGCCGCTCTGCAGCGCGACCCGCAGCCGGGTCGTGCTCACCTGTCCGAACGTCACCGTGTTGTACGCGTTGAGCGCCACCGGATACCCACTGGGCGACGGCACGTTCACGTAGGAACTGCCGTTCCAGTACTGCAGGGTCCAGGACGCCGGGACGCGTACGCCGCCGTTGTCGTCGAAGAAGTAGACCTGTGCCGACCGCAGCGTCGCAGCTGTCGACCAGGTCAGCTCCGCCCACTGCGCACCGGTGTTGGGCCAGGTTCCCCACCGCGGGTTGACCGTGTCGTTGGACGACGGCGGGTCGATCCCGTCGTTGAGAGCGGCGACGCTTTCCCACGACGACGTGTACGAGGCGGACGGTGTGGCGGAGAGAGCGAGGTTCCCACCGGGATCCGGATCGGGATCAGGGTCGGGGTTGGTGCCGCCCCGGTTGTAGAGCTTCAGCTCCGTCAACCCGGTCTTCGCCGACCCACTCGCGTGGGTGAACGAGATCCGCAGCCGGGTGGTGGAGACCGGCGTGAAGCTCACCTTGTTGTAGTTGGACTGCGGCGATCCCGGCGTCCTGACCTGGTTGCCCGCCGCCACGAACGCGCTGCCGTTCCAGTACTGCACGGTGTACGACGCCGGTGGCCGGTAGCGGTTGGTCGCCCGGTCGTTGCGGAAGTAGATCCGCGCCTCGTCGACCGCCCGGCTGGTGCCGAAGTTCACCTCGTACCAGTCGCTGCTGTTCGGGCTCCCGTAGGCACCCCAGATCGGGGCGTTGGTCGGGAACCCGTCGACCGCGCCGGCCGTCGACGTGCCGGACGCCGTGTAGGACGCCGACACCGAGGCCCCGGACGCCAGGTTCGGCAGGGTCGACGTCAGGTCGACGCCGGCCTTCGCGGCGACGTCCACCATCCGGGCGCTGGACAGGTTGACGTTCTGCGGCGCCTGGAGGCCCGAGAACGAGGTGCTGAAGTTGACCACGCCGGAGCCGGACGGGAACGTGACCGATCCGTTCGACGGGTTGTAGAGCACCCGGGTGAGCCGGTCGACGGTGGCCACCCGCGTGCCGTTGAGGAAGATGGAGTAGCCCTGCGGCACGCCGCTGTAGCGGGTCACGCCGTCGGCCGGGTCGTCCCAGACGATCGACAGGTTCGCGTTGCGGTAGCGCAGGTTGTTGACCTGGAAGTGCGTCCACCCGATGTTGATCGGCGACAGCTCGATCTGGGTGTCCGTCCGCGGCCGCAGCCCGGCGACGTCCTCGATGACGGTCCAGTTGCTGCTGCCCAGGATGTTGTGGTGGATCCAGGACCGGTAGGTGATGCTGCTGCCGTTCCAGTCGGCCCAGAACTCGTTGGCGTCCGGATACCGGGTGTCGCCGTTGACGTACTGCGCCCAAGCGTTCCAGTAGAGCAGCTTCTTGTAGTCCTCGGTGGTCATCCACGAGTTCGGGTAGTTGCGCAACGCCGACGAGTAGAGCCGGAACTGCACCGTCGAGTTGATGGTGGAGAAGTTGTTGCTGCCCGGCTGCCCGGCCGCCGCCGCTGCCGCCTTGTCACGCTGGTTGGCGGTGTAGAACGGGAAGATCGGGTAGTCGGCCGGGTCCGCGAACAGCCGCAGCGCCTCGCGGTACTGCGCGGTGTTGGGCATCAGGCCCACGGAGTACGGGTAGTAGTTGTTGATCTCCTTCCACGGCACGAACGCGTTCGTGCTGACGTGCTTGTGCTCCAGCAGCTGCCGCGACGGGTTCCACAGCGTATTGATGACGCCGTTGCGGATCCGGTCGGCGAGCGTCTGCATCTCGTTCGCCTTGGCGGTGTTGCCGAGCAGCGCATAGGCCTGCTGGGAAGCGACGGCGCCGGCCCACACATAGGCGGTCTCCGCCCGGTCGAGGTTGCCGGAGCGCCAGTGGAAGGACACCGCGTCGGCGTCGTTGCCGGTCATCGCGCCCCAGTCGTACTCGATGACGCCGTTGTTGTTGGTGTCGTAGGTGGCGAGCTGGCCCTTGGCGTCCCCTTCGGCGTAGCGCGCGAAGTTCTGCAGCAGCCCCGGCTGTCCACCATGGATCTGGTACGCCTTCCAGGCGGCCTCGGACACGTACTGCGTGTAGGAGTTCGACCAGTTCTCCGGGTCACCCGGGTTGTCGACGAACCGCCCGTTGGCCGAGTACTGGCCGATCGACAGCCAGGGGCCATAGGAATACTCGGGGCTTCGTAAATACTTCAGGTCGTCGATGTGCATCGGCTGGGTCAGCACGATCGCGTTGTTGTAGCCGGTGACGCCCTCGATCGACTGCGGGAACTGGTAGTCCTGGCCCGGGATGTCGACGTCGAGGTAGTTGAAGCGCATCAGCCACCAGCGGTAGTAGATGTTCTTCTTGATGGCGGCATCCGGCACGTCGATGTACGGCAGGTTCTGCGCCCACCACAGGTTGTACGCCCGCACGTGCGTCGCGAACGCGGTCGCCGGCGTGAAGCCCCGGTAGCTGTTGTACTCGGTCAGCGAGGCCGGTATCTCGTTGGTCACGAAGCCGAGCTGCACCTTCGCGGTCACGGTCTGGCCCGCCCCGACGGTCACCGAGCGGTTGAGCCCGCCGCTGCTGACCGTGAAGCTGTCACCCGAGAACCGCGGGAACAGCGTGGTGAGGTTGTTCTTCACCGCGCGGCTGCCGGTCAGCTCCGAACCACTGGCGGTCGTCGCGTACGACGAGGTCGCCCGCAGCGAGACCGTCGCCGAGGCCGAGCCGGTGTTGGCGACGTCCATGTTGGTCACGAGCACGTTGTTGTGCGTGATGAACTTCGTGACCGTGATCCGGATCGAGCCGCTGGTGTGCACGCTGCGCCAGTAGCTCGGCGCCTGGAACCGTTGCGCCGGCTGCTCGGTGAACGTGCCGGGCGACGCCGTGACGGTGTAGGCACCCTGGCTGCTGATGTTGTCCCAGTAGGCGGCGTTGCCGCCGAACCCGATGACCGAGGGCGTGTGGGTGTACATGTACGCGCCCCGGCCGCGGGTCATCAGCCAACTCCCGGCCGGGTCGTTGCCCGACCGGCCGAGCAGCCGGTCCATCCAGAAGTCGGTGCCGGAGCTTTCCGCGTCGTAGATGGCCTGCATGGTGCTGTTGGCGTTGTAGCCGACCGGCGGCTGCGGTATCGAGCCGCTGTTGCCGAAGGACGGGTAACCGATCGTTTGAGCGGCGGCCGCGGGGCTCGCGGCGATGACGCTCAACAGGCTGCCGGTGAGGACTGCGACGAGGCCGGCGGCCAGCCGCGGGCGTCTGGTGCGTAGTGGGGACATGGGTTCACCTCCTGTTACGCGATCAGGCTTGGAAGGCCTGCCATTCGAGGACGCCGGTGGAAAGGCCGGAGCGAGAGGTGATCGACAGCCGCAACCGGGTCGTGCTGACCGTGTTGAAGGTCGTCGAGTTGAACGTGTTGCCGGCCACCCCGCAGGCCGACTGACCGGGTACGGCCACGTACGCGCTGCCGTTCCAGTACTGCACCTGGCACGAGGCGGGCAGGTCGATGCCCTGGTTGTCGTCGAACCAGTAGGTCGCGACCCGGTTGATCGACCGGGCCGACGGCCACTGGTACTCGATCCACTGGGTGCCCTGCTGCGGCCAGTTGCCGTACGCGAGGTTGGACCGATCCTGCGAGTTGGCGGGCGTGCCACCGTTGTTGACGGCGGCCAACGACTCCCAGGAGGAGACGTACGAGGTCGACGCGGTGGCGCTCGGCCCGAGGTTGGTCCCGGAGCCGCCGGCGCCCGGGTTCGCCGGCGGACCCGTGGTGGTCTGCACCACCCGCTGGATCGTCCCGTCGGAGTTGAAGTACATCCGGTCGACCGCCACGGACCGGCGGAAGTTGCCGCCGCCGGGCGCGTCCGCGTTGTGGTAGACCATGTACCACTGCCCGTTGAACTCGACGACGCCGGCGTGGTTGGTGGTCGACGAGACCTGCCCGAGCACGATGCCGCGGTGGGTCCACGGCCCCATCGGGTTGGTCGCCGTAGCATAGCGCTGGCAGGCGTAGCTGGACGACGTCACGCAGCCGTTGGTGTCGTTGGCCGCGTAGATCATGTAGTAGAGACCGTTGCGCTTGAACATGAACGGGGCTTCCCAGTAGTTCGTGAGCCCCTGCGGCGTGACGACCGACCCGACTGTGTCGATCATGTTGGCCGCGAGCCGCACGGCGCGGGGCGCCCAGTAGCCCCCCCAGTACATGTAGGCCTGGCCGTCGTCGTCGACGAACACGGTCGGGTCGATGTTGAGGCCTGACGAGTTGGCGGTGCTGTCGCTGATCAGCGGGCCGCCCTTGGCGTCGGTGAACGGGCCGAGCGGGCTGTCGCCGACGGCCACGCCGATGTTCATCCAGCCCGCGCCGTTGCCGTTGACCGACGTGTACCAGTAGTAGCGCCCGTTGCGCGGCTCGACCTCGCTGGCCCAGGCGTCGGCCCCCGCCCACGGGAACGTGGCGATGTTGGCGCGCACGCCGCGGTCGGTCCAGGTGGCCGCGTCCGTCGACGAGAGCACGTGCCACTCCCGCATGACGAAGTTCTGCTGGCTGGTCGAGGCCTCGTCGCGACCGGTGTAGATGTACATGGTGTTGCCGACCACGAGCGGCGCCGGGTCGGCGGTGTAGATGTTGGTGATGACGGGGTTGGCGGCCTGCGCGGCCGCCGCGCCGAACAGAGTCGCGGCGGCCAGCGTCACCACCCCGGCGGTCACCGCTAGACGTTTCCTCATCGGGCAGGCCTCCCTCATTGGCCGGAGGAGTTAAGGGCAGCGATCTCGCTGGCGGACAGCGCGCGGCTGTAGACGCGGAAGCCGTCCACGGCGGCGTTCAGGTACGGGTCGCCGCTGTACTGCGAGCGCCCGATCCAGTTCTGCGTGGTCGTGCCGAGGTTCGAGGGCCGGGTGGTCAGCGCGGAGTTGCGCGCGACCTCCGCGCCGTTGACATAGAGGACGCCGAGGTTGCCGGTGTGCGTGACGGCGACGTGGGTCCACACGCCGGCCGGCAGCGCGGCGGGGGCGTCGATGCGCTGCTCGCCACCGGCCCCGCCCGCGGTGATGGCGTAACGGGCGGTGCCGCTGCCACTGCGCGGGACGAGGAACATGTTGGTGCCCGTGCCGCTGCCGAAGTCGAACAGCCGGGCCCAGTTGGCCAGCGTGGTGACCCGCACCCAGGTCGCGATCGTGAACGAGGTCGCGCCGGCGAGGATCCCGGACGGCAGGCTCACGTACTGGCTGGAGCCGCTGAGGTTGACCGCGTTGCCGGTGCGCCCGGTGGTTCGGCCGGCACCGCCGGCCAGGGTGGCGGTGCGGCCGTTGCCGGTCGCGTCGGCGGCGGTGGTGCCCGACGACTCGTCGAACGGGTAGTGCGCGACGAACGCCGGCAGCGGCGGTGTGGACGTGACATTCCAGTAGACGGTGTAGCGGACGCCATGCGTCTTGTAGAACGGCAGCAGCGTGACCGTGCCCGTCGAAGCGGTCGCGGTGTACTGCAACGGCGTGCTGGTTGCGGCAAGCGAGCTCGCGTTGAGCGTGGGCAGGCCGCTCAGGTTCGTCGAGCCGTACTGGCCGGCGAGCACGATCGGCCCGTGCTTGACCGCGCGTACGGCGGAGTTGTCGGGCGTCGGTTCGGTCTGAAGCGGCATCGGCAGGCTGATGTCGACGGTGTCGCCGCTGGCCCAGGTGCGGTTGATGGCCAGGTAGCTGCCGGGCGTCGGCGAGCCGGTCAGCACGCCGTTGACCCGCACCTGCGCGCCCGAGGTCCAGGCCGGGATGCGCACCCGCAGGTCGATGGTGCCCGAGCCGGTGATGGTGAGCCGGCTGGTCGGCGACTCCGGGTAGGTGGTGTCCTGCCGGATCGTGATGCCGCGCCCGGGCCAGGTCAGGGTCGACGCGATGAACAGGTTGACCCACAGGGTGTTGCCGTTGGTGAAGTAGATGCTGTCGCCGTACTTCGTGTTGGTCTCCATGCCCGTGCCGTGGCAACAGGTGAAGTTGTTGTAGTCGTTGCTGTAGGTCTTGATGCCACCGGCCCGCAACGGCACGTAGTAGCAGTGGAACCCGTGCGAGGAGCTCGGGTTCTGCGCGCCGAGCAGGTGGTTGTAGAGCGTCTTCTCGTAGAAGTCCATCAGCTCGGCGGCCCGGTTCGGGAACGTGAAGAACAACTGCCGGGTCAGCTTCAGCATGTTGTACGAGTTGCAGCACTCACAGGTCGAGTCCGACAGCTCGCTGGCGATGGCGTTGGGCGGCTGGAAGTACTCGCCGTTGGAGTTGCCGCCGATCGCGTACGAGTGCTGGTTGACCACGAAGTTCCAGAAGTTCGACGCGATGTCGCGGTAACGCGTCGTGCCGGTCGCGTGGTAGCCACGGATCGCCGCGAGCGCCTTCGGGATCTGCGTGTTGGCGTGGAACCCGTTGAGCTGGTCGACGTTGTTGGCGAGCGGGTCGAAGATCTGCGCGTGGTCGAAATACTGCGCCGTGGTGAGGTGTGCGGCGTTCTCGCCGTACTGGTAGAGGTTGTAGAGGGTCTCGCCGACGCCGCCGAACTCCGTGCGCAGCATGGCCTGTCGCTGGCTGAGCGTCAGCCGGCTGTTGCGGAACTGCACCCAGGCGGCCTTGCGGTTGAGGATCGTCAGCGCCTGGGCGTTGCCGGCCAGCAGGTGCATGTCGAGCAGGCCGGCCATGATCTTGTGCAGCGTGTAGTAGGGCGCCCAGACCGACTGGCCGGTCTCCACCCGGTCGATGAAGCTCTCCGGGTACGCCGACAGGTAGCCGGTGTTGAAGCCGCGGGCGGTGGCCCGGTCCTGGCAGAGCCCGAGCTGGGTGACGATGAGGTCGCCCTTGGTCTTGTACGAGGTGTCACCGGTGCTGGCGTACGCCTGGGCCAGCGCGCTGAGCACGTGGCCGAGCGAGTGGCCGCGCAGCTCCGTGGTCGGCGACTCCCAGCCGCCGCACGGTGTCGCCGACGAGGCGATGCCGGCGTTGACGCGGAACATGTGCAGGAGCCGGTCCCCGTCGAGGAACGTCAGGTAGGACATGGTCCGGCCGGCATTAGCCTGGAACGGGCCCGAGAGCAGGCGGACGGCGGAGAGCGGGAAGGGGTACGCCGAGACACCGGTGTCCGGGCGGGCGGCTGCGGCGGCTTTCGGTAGGGCGCTGACGGCGGTGGTGGCCACCGCCGTTGCCGCGCCGGCCTTCAGGACGGTCCGGCGCGACAGCGGGGGTCTGTGCATGCGCGGCACCTTTCGCTGGAAGTTAGTAGCCGTACCGGTTCTTGAGATGGCGCCACCAGTCGCGCAGCATCCACCGGTCGAACTCGGTGATCGACGAAGCGCTGCCGGCGCGCATGATGAAGCCGCCGACACCGCTGGGCGTCCAGTCGTAGAAATCGTCGAGACCGTAGGTATGACCGATCTCGTGGAGGAGGATCGTCATGTTCTCGGTGTTGAGGTTGTTCATGAAGTACTCGCGGCCCATCCGCTGACCCCAGTCACCGCCGGCGCCGCCGCCGAAGCCGTCGGTCAACCAGAGCGAGTGGTCGTAGTGCCGCGCGGCACCACCCGGGCAGTTCGGGTACTGGCCGCTCTGGTTGAAGAAGCGGCCGCACGGCGCGGAGCACTGCGGCGCGTTCTCACGGATGTCGCCGACGTAGATGTCGACGGAGTTGTCGCTCCACTGCAGCTGCGCGCGGTCACGCACGGCCCAGCCGACCACCCGCACCGGGACGTCCGTGTAGGGCCAGTTGTTGTGGCCCACCATCACGTCCATCCACTTGCGATACTGCCGCGCCAGTGCGGCGTGCATCTGGTCGCGCTGTGCGGCGGTGACCGGCGCCGACGAGTCCCAACGGACGCAGTAGTTGATCGATCCGCGGTTCGCGAACAGCTGGTCCCAGCCGTAGTTGCGGAACGCGTACAGGTTGCCGTTGTTGTAGGTCTGCTCCTGGTGCTGCCAGACCTGGTCGAGCGGGGCCACCAGGTTGGCCGGAGGGTTCCAGCCGCTGGTCGGCGGCGGCGTGGTCGGCGGGTTCGCGTGCGCCTTGACCTCGAGCAGACCGACCGAGCCAGCTCCACTTTGGAGGGCGATGCGCAGGCGGGTGGTGCTGACCGCGCTGAAGGTCACCAGGTTGTAGCGGTCCGCGGCCACGGGATAGCCGCTCGCGCCGGACACGTCGACGTAGCCGCTGCCGTTCCAGCTCTGCACCCGCCAGGAGGCGGGGAGCCGGACGCCGCCACCGTCGTCGAAGAAATAGACCTCGGCCGCGCGGATCGTCTGGGCGCTGGTCCAGGTCAGCTCGGCCCACTGGGCGCCCTGGTTGGGCCAGGTGCCCCAGCGGGGGTTCGCGGTGTCGTTGGACCGCGGTGGGTCGATGCCGTCGCGGATGGCGGCGACGCTCTCCCAGGGTGAGGTGTAGGACGCGCTGGGCGTGGCCGTCCAGGCCAGGTTGTCGCCGGGCGCCGCGTGTGCCGGTCCGCCGCCCGCGACGAGAGCGAGCCCGGCCGCCACCAGGATGCTCGCTGTGCTGGCCAGGGCTTTTCGGGTGTTCATGGAGGACTCCTCTCCGTACATTGATGAAGATCAATTTCTTGGACCGGAGTCCGCCCGTGGAGCCGCGGCGAATCCGGGTTGTTACCCCTTGATGGCGCCCGAGGTGAAGCCCCGGACGTAGCTGCGCTGCATGAACGCGAAGAGGATCAGGCAGGGCACGGCCATGAAGACCACGCCGGCCTCGAGCGCCGCGTAGTCGATCGAGCCGTGGCTCGCCGTGCGCATGTTGACCACCGCGAGGGTGGTGGTGAACTTGTCCGTCGAGTTGAGCAGGATGAGCGGGGCGAAGAACTCGCTCCACGAGGTGAGGAACGCGAACAGGCCGACCGTGATCAGCCCCGGCCGCACTGCCGGCAGCATGATCCGGACGAGCGTGCCGACGCTGGCACAGCCGTCCATCTGGGCCGACTCCTCGAGCTCGCGCGGCACCGCCTCGAACGAGTTGCGCATCATGAAGATCGAGAACGGCAGCTGGAACATGATCAGCACGAGGCTCAGCCCGATCAGGGTGTCCTCGAGGCCGAGCCAGCCCAGCAGCACGTAGAGGGCGATCAGGATCGTCGCGTACGGGACCATCAGGATCGCCAGGGTGATCAGGAAGAGCACGTCCCGGCCGGGGAACCGGAACCGCCCGAAGGCGTAGCCGCCGAGCGTCGCGACGAACAGGGTCCCGCCCACCGTGAGGGCGCTGACCACGATGCTGTTGACCACGTGCATCGGTCGGATGCCGTTGTCAGACGTGAACAGCCGGTCGTAGTTCTCGAGCCCGAAGCCGGAGCCGGTGCGGAACGAGGCCCAGCCGCTCCACAGCAACGGGAACAGGAACAGGATGGCCAGGGCGCCGCTGGTGACCGACCAGCCCAACCGGGAACGGTTCATCGCTGCACCCTCAGTTCGACCGGCGGCGCAGGACGCCGAGCTGGATGACGTTGAAGACGATCAGGACCACGAGCAGCACCACGGAGATGCCGGCCGCCGACCCGAGGTCGAGGCGGATGAACGCCTCGCGGTAGATCACCATGACCAGCGAGGTGGTGCTGTTGTCGGGCCCGCCGCGGGTCAGGATCCAGAACTGGTCGAAGGCCAGCAGCGACCCGGTCACCATCAGCGTGAGGACGAGCGCGATCGTCGGCCGCAACAAGGGGAGCGTGATGCGCCGGAAGGTCTGCCACCGGCTGGCGCCGTCGACCCGGGCCGCCTCGTAGATCTCCGGCGGGATCGCCTGCAGGCCGGTCAGCAGGATCAGCATGTTGAAGCCGGCGAACCGCCAGAGCACCAGCACGATCGCGGAGCCGAGCGCCGAGTGGGCGCTGCCGCTGGTCCAGGAGACGTAGCCGTCGACCAGGCCCACCGCGCGCAGCAGGTCGCTGATCGGCCCGATCTCGTCGCTGAGCAGGCCGAGGAAGAGCAGGGAAGCGTTGGCGAAGCCAACCGCCATGGGCAGGAAGAACGCGGTGCGGAAGAAACCGACGCCGCGCCGGCGGTGCTGGACGAGCAGGGCCAGGCCCAGCGCGACGGCGAACAGCAGCACGGTGATGATGACCGTGTATTTCACGGTGAACCAGGTCGCGGACCGGACGAGCTCGTTGTCGCCGATGTCCGCGAAGTTCTCGGGCGCGTTGAAGGTCGGCGGTGCGAGCAGCGGCCACTTGTGCAGCGACATCCAGCCGACGAGCACGAGTGGGACCAGGAAGAACAGGGCGACCATGACCGCCGTCGGGCTGGCGTAGGCGATGCCGAGCCAGGCGCGCCGCGTCTGGCGGCGGCGCGGCCGGCGGACCGTTCGCCGGCTGGCCTGCGCGGCCGGCTGTTCCCGGTGTGGGGAGATCACGGTCGTCATCGTCGTCCTTTTGTGTGGTAGGTGGGGGCCCTGGCACGGCCTACCAGGGCCCCCGGAGGGTTAGCTCTGCTGCAAGGACTTCGTGATGTCGGCGTTGCCGGTGCTCAGTGAGCTCGCGGCATCGCCGAAGAGGGCACCGCGGACGGTCTGCAGCCACGGGCTCTGCGGGTCGTTGAAGGACGCGTTGAAGTTGCGGGCGTACGGCGTCTGGCCCTTCTCCATCAGCGAGTTGATCAGCACGACCCGCGGGTCCGTCGACGAGTACTTGTTGGACGCCAGGTCGGTGCGGGTGGGCACGCCCTTGTTCTTCGCGATGACCTCGATCTGCGCCTCGTCGGACATCGTCCAGGCCAGGAAGTCCCAGGCCTGCCCGGCCTTGGTGCTCGTGGCGCCGATGCCGATCGCGTCGCCGCCCACGAAGGTGGACTCGCCCCCGTCTGGACCGGGAATCGGTGCCACGCCCATCTTCACGCCCTTCTCCTCGATCAGGCCGAGCCAGACCGACGGGCCGGGCGCGATGCCGACCTTGCCGTTCTGCAGGGCGCCGAGCCAGGTCGGGCCCGCCTCGTCCTTCGACGCCGGCGCGGCCACGCCCTCGTCGTAGAGCGAGCGGTAGAGGGCGAAGACTTCGGCCATCTCCTTGGAGTCGATCTTCGCGTTGTTGCCCTCGGCGTCGAGGACCCCGCCACCCGCGGCCCAGACCGACGGCCAGAAGGTGAACTCGACGCAGCCGCCGCAGTTGCCGCCGAAGTAGGTGCCGTTGACGTCGCCACCCAGCTTGTCAATCTTGCGGGCGTGCTCGGCGAACTCCTTCAGCGTCGTCGGCGGCTTCTCCGGGTCGAGGCCGGCCTTCGTGTAGAGGTCCTTGTTGTAGAGCATCACGGACATGTCGATGGTGTGCGGGACGGCGTAGACCTTGCCCTCCCAGGTGCCGGCCTTCACGTGTGCCGGAGCGACCTTGTCCTTGACGTCCAGGGCGCCGAACCGGTCGGTCACGTCGACCCACAGGCCCTGCGAGGCGTACTGCGGCGCGAACACCACGTCCGAGGCGAACAGGTCCGGCAGCGACTTGGCGCCGGCCGCCGAGGCGAGCTTGGCCGGGTACTCCTCGTTGGGGTACGCGGTCACCTTGACCTGGTTCTTGTGGGTCGCGTTGTACTTCTCCGCGTACGCCTTGGAGACCGACTCGGTCGCGGCCCGGGTCCAGAGCGTCAACGTGGCGCCGTCGTCGGCCGATGCGGCCTCGGTGCCACCGCCGCCGGCCGCGTCGTCGTTGCCGCAGGCCGCGACCGCGGTGATCAGTAGGGCCGCCGCCATGCCGGCGACGACGCGTCGTGCTCGGTATCTAGCCATCCGAACTCCTTGCGCGAGGGGATTGGACAGTGGGCAGCCAGACCCGCATGGTCGCGGGACCACGGCGCGCCCAGCGGTGGTACGGCAACAGTCGGATCAGCCCGAGCGGCGGGTTGTCGCCCGCCGGTCCGGCGTAGGGCCATGCGGCGTCGGCCGCGGTGGCGAGCCCGCCCCACACCTCGACGCCGTCGCCGGCGTCTTCGGGCGCCCGCCCCGGGTCGACCCGAAGCAGGTCGAGGTCGCCGAGCGGGTCGGCCACCGGCGACTCGGCGCAGTAGACGACCGGGCCGCGCTCGACCGCGACGCAGCCGCGCACGGCGTCGATGCGCGGATCGGGCGTGGTGATCCGGGGCGCCATCGGCAGGTGCAGCCGGACCTCGTCGCCGGCCGCGAACGCGCGCCGGACGGTCACGACGTCGCCAGCCGCGGCCTCCTTGGTGACCCCGTCGACCGTGATGGTCGCGCCGTGCGCCCAGGCGGGCACGCGCAGCCTCAGCGGCCATTCGCCGCCGTCGGTCGCGGTGATCCGGATGGTGACGTCGCCGTCGGCGGGGTAGGCGGTGCTGGTTTCCAGCGCCACGCGGCGGCCGTCGGCGAGACGGGTGTCGACCGACGCGTCCGCGTACTGCATGATCCGTAGCCCCTCGTCGTCGCCGGCGGCGAGGTAGCTGCTGAGACTGGCCAGCAGGCGCGACACGTTGGGCAGGCAGCAGGAGACCTCGAACCAGGGTGCCCGCGGGCCGCCGCCGAAGCCGAGTTGCTCCTCGTCGTCCGGCAGCGCCCGGGTCGGCGTGCGCTGGTGCAGGCTGTGTGCGTAGAAGAAGGCCCGCCCGTCGTCCTCGATCGCCGTGGCGACCACGTTGTAGAGGAGGCGCTCGATCACGTCGGCGTAGCGGGCCTCGCCGGTGGCCAGCAGCAGGCGCCAGGCGAGCATGACGGCGGCGACGCTGGCGCAGCTCTCGGAGTAGGCGCGGTCGGACGGCAGCACGAAGTCGTCGCTGAACGCCTCGTCCATGTGCCGGGAGCCCATCCCGCCGGTCAGGTAGGTGCGCCGGGCCCAGGTGCGGTCGAACTGGGCGGCGACCGCGGCGAGCAGCTCGTCGTCGCCGGTCTCGACCGCCACGTCGACCACGCCGCAGGCGAGGTAGAGCGCGCGCACCGCGTGTCCACGCAGGACGGTCGCCGCGCGCACCGGGGTGTCGTCGCTGAAGTAGGACCAGCCGAACTGGTGCGGCGGCAGGCTCTGGTGCCCGCGCCGCTCGACGAACAGGGCGGCCTGGTCGAGATAGCGGCGTTCGCCGGTGACGCGGTAGAGCTCGACCAGCGCCGGCTCGATCTCCGGGTGACCGCAGATGCCGGTGCTGCCGTCCCGGCCGAAGACCTCGCAGATGTGGTCGGCCGCTTTGACGGCGATGTCGAGCAGCGGGCCCGGACCGTGCACGCGCGTGTCGGCGACCGCGGCCTGCATGAGGTGGCCGGCGCAGTAGAGCTCGTGGCCCCACTGCAGGTCGCTCCAGCGCGGTGCCTGGCCCGCGCGGCCGTAGGCGGTGTTGAGGTAGCCGTCGGCCTCCTGCGCGCCGCCGACCAGCGCGACCAGCTCGTCGATCTCCCGCTTCCGCGCGGGGTCGGCGCGCCGGCCGGTCTCCCACGACATCGCCTCGATCAGCTTGTAGACCTCGGAGTCGGCGAACTCGCGGCCCCGGTGCTCGGCCGGCCCGGTGGCGGCGCCGATCGTGAAGTTGGCGGTCCACCCGACCTTGTCCATCCAGGCCCGGGCGTGGTCCAGGCTGCCCTCGCTGATGACGCGCTGCCGGTCGGCCCAGAACCCCGCGGTGATCCGCGCCTCGGCCAGGCCGAGCGGGCGCAGCGCACCTCGGGACGGGTCCACCGGCCGGCCGCCGGTGGGGTCGGAAGCTGCCACCGTGTTACCTCCAGGTTTCGTGATGGCGCTCACTCTGGACCCCGAAAACCTTTTCGGCAAGATGCCAAATCGGTTGGCTCGCAAACCCGCTTCCGGCTGATACGTTGCCGGCAGCACCAGAAAACGTCGGCGAAAGGTTTTCTGCATGGGTCGACAGCGCACGCAGGCGGTGACGTTGTCCGACGTCGCGCGGCGGGCGGGCGTCTCGGTCGCCACGGCATCGAAGGCGCTCAACGACCGCGCCCAGGTGGCCGCGGCGACCCGGCAACGCGTGCTGCAGGCCGCGAGCGAGTTGTCGTTCCACCCCAACGCGCTGGCCCGCGGCCTGATCGTCGGCCGCACCCGGACCATCGGCCTGCTCACCGACGAGCTCGGCGGCCGGTTCTCCATCCCGATCCTGCTCGGCGCCGAGAACGCGCTCGGCAACGAGCAGATGTCCGTGCTGCTCTGCGACGCCCGCGGCGACGCGATCCGCCGCCAGCACTACATCCGGACCCTGCTGGCCCGCCGGGTCGACGGCTTCATCGTGCTCGGCGACAGCAACGACCTCCGCCCGTCGCTGACCCGCGAGATTCCGGTGCCGGTGGTCTACGTGTACGGCGAGTCCACCGACCCGGGCGACTTCTCACTGCTGGCCGACGACGAGGGCGGTGCCCGGCTGGCGGTGGAGCACCTGGTCGCGCTCGGTCGCCGACGGATCGCGCACGTGACCGGGCCCCACGGCTACCGGGCGGCGCGCGACCGGGCGAGCGTCATGCGCGCGGTGCTCGCCGAGCACGGGCTGTCGCTGGCCGGCACCGACCCGCTGTTCGGGGAGTGGTCACAGCGCTGGGGGCGCCACGCCGCCCGGATGCTGCTGAGCGCCGAGCCCGAGATCGACGCGATCTTCTGCGGCAACGACCAGATCGCGACGGGCGTCTCACAGACCCTGCTCGACCTGGGCCGCCGCATCCCGGACGACGTGGCGATCGTGGGCTACGACAACTGGGAGGACTTCGCCACGGACTGCCGCCCACCACTGACCACGGTGGACCTGAACCTCGAACAGCTCGGCGCGACCGCGGTGACCCACCTGTTCGCGGCCCTGGACGGCACACCGTCCTCCGGCGTGGTGCGGCAACCGTGCCGGCTGGTCGTGCGCGAGTCCACCGTGCCCACGACGGTCCCCCAGCCCCGACCGCCGGCTTAGGCGGCTGCGGCCGCTGCCGCGAACGTGGCGATCGCGGCGGCCAGCATCAGCGCGTGCAGGATCATGTGCTCCAGGTTGGGGCGCGGCCGGTCACCGATGCGTGGGAGGACGGTCACTGTCCGCGCGTACGTGCGGGAGTGCAGCTCCGCCCAGGTCACACCCGTGCCGGCGGTGGCCCACGGCACACTGACGCCGGCCAGGTAGGGCAGCCACCAGAGCAGCAGGCCGCCGACGACGTTGAGCAGCGCCAGGCCGCCGGCCGCGTAGCCCAGCGCCGGCACGTGCAGGGCCGCGCCCAGGCCGAGGAGCAGCGCCGGCAGGGCCATGACCGGCGCGTTGATCGCGACCTCCGTGCGCTGCTGGGCGCGCGTGGCGTCGCGGACGTTGTTGAGCGGGAACACGTCGACCAGCGTCATGACCAGGAAGTAGGCGACCGCGGCGAGGATCAGGACGAGCGCGAGGGCGAGCATGTCGCTGGCTCCATTCTTACGGTGTAAGTTTCTGCTAGCCTGACTTACGCCGTAAGAATCGTCAAGGGGTGTTGCGCGTGGCTGATCGCCGGGTCGGCGCGAAGGCCGGGCTGAGTCGGGAGCTGGTCTTCGACGCGGCACTGGACTATCTGGACAGGCATGGCCTGCCGGCCCTGTCGATGCGCAAGCTCGGCGCCGCCCTCGGGGTCGAGGCGATGACGCTCTACAACTACGTGCCCAACAAGGACGCGCTGCTCGACGGCCTGGTCGACCGGGTCATGGAGATCGCTTTCAGCGGGTTGCCCGACCCCGTCTCCGGCGACTGGGTGCCCTGGATCCGCGAGTTCGCGCACAAGCTGCGGGCGGCGCTGCTGGCCCACCCGGGCGTGCTGCCGCTGGCCGGCACCCGGCCGGTCAACTCGCCGGAGGCGCTGCGGACGTCGGAGCGGTGGCTGGCTGCGATGCGCGCGGCGGGCGTACCCCTTGGGCGGGCCATGGATGTCGTCAACGTGATCGCCACGTTCACGATCGGGCACACGCTCGCCGAGGCGGGCCAGACCCCCGGGCACGAGGGTTCCGAACCCAACCTCGACGAGCGGGCCGACGAGTTGGACCCGGCGGAGTTCCCGAACCTGACCGAGATCATCGCGACCCGGGCAGGGCTCGACTTCGACCACCGCTTCACGGAGGCGATCGACATCCTGCTCGCGGGGTACGCGGCGCTGGACCAGTAGCTCGTCGCGTGGACGCTAGAAGTCGTCGATGTTGACCGTGATGCGGTGTTCGGACGAGGGCCAGTTGGGCACGTTGGCGAGGTCGTAGCCGCCGCCGCGCTGGCCGACGACGATCGAGACCAGGCCCAGGTGGGCGGGCGCGGCCGGGATGAAGACGTCCATGCCGGTGATGAAGGTCTGCGCGAAGAACGCCGGCAGTGGCGCGGTGAGGTCGGTGCGGCGGTCGCTGCCCGCGTCGAACGCGAAGATACCGATCACCCGCTTGACCCGTGGCGCGTTGGCGGCGTTGAGGATGTCGGTGCCGTTGACCCAGAGGTGGTCACCTTCGCCACCCCACCATTCCTTCTGCCGCTGCACGGTCAGCGCGGTGTGCCGGTCGCTCGTCTCCACGAGGGCGCCGAGCCCTTCGCCGGGGCGGCTCGTGAGCAGCCGGACGAAGGCGTCGTCGCGGAGGAACGGCTGGAAGTAGAAGTGGTGCGTGGCGGCGCCGGGTCGGACGACCGCGAACTCGTACCGCTGCTGGCTGCCGAGTTTGATCGGGCCGAACGCACCGTCGCCGGTCAGGGCCTGGGTGTGCACGGGCCTTCCGGTCAGCCGGCGGCCGGTCAGCGGGCTGACGCGGTAGACCTCGAGCGTGGCGTCGGTGACGCCGGCGTTGCTGGGGAAGAGGACCGCGCGGCCGGAGATCCGGGCTGTGCCCTGGCGATCGGGCAGGATGCGGGTGGTGCGCGGGTCCTGTCCGCGGAAGAACCGGAACATCTCCCGGAACGACTCCGCCGAGGACACGGTCTGGGTGTGCGACTGGTCGGGCAGGTAGACGTTGGTCGCGCCGGTGATCGCGCGGGTCTGGTCGCCTTCACCCCAGATCGCCAGCGTGGGCACCCCGCCGGGCAAGGCCGTCGCGGTGCGGCCGTCGAGGTTGACGTAGTGCGCGACCCGGGCCGCGCGGGCCGGCGAACTCGTCAGGTAGCTCTGCATCACGAACGTGCCGAGCGAGTGCCCGACGATGTCGACCTGGTCCTGGCCGGTGGTCGCCCGCAGCCGCTCGATCCGTTGGTCCAGGCCGGCGAACACGGCGGGGAGGATGGTCGCGATGTTGGGTGAGTCGTACTCGTGTGCCTCGATGCGCTCGATCGGGTAGCCGTTGCTGGTCAGCCGCCGGGTCTGCGAGTCGAACTGGGACGCGGACCCGGCGCTGCCGTGGACGAAGATGACGGGCCGGTATTCGGCGGGTCTGGTGCCGCCTCCGGCCGCCGCCGCCGCTGGTGTCGCGGCGACGGCGGTAGCGGTGGCGACGGCGATGGCGGTGGCGAGGGCAAGCAGACGACGCACAGCACCTCCAAGATTTTGCATTGAGAGTGCTGATATCGTCGCAGCCCGATGGCCTGCGGTCTACTCCCTAGGCGAAGCCCCAGGTCAGCGCGTGCATCGGCGTGATCGACGCGAACCCGAGGTCGGTGAACCCGTGCCGCGCCAGCAGGTCGTCATAGACGCGGCGGGGCAGGAGCTGGTCGTCGATCTGGGCCTCGAAGATCTGAATGCCGGACATGACCCGCCCGGGCGCGGTCCGCAGGCCGTCGTCGTCATCGGCGAACGGGAAGTCGGAGATCACGAACACGCCACCGGGCTTGAGGGCGGCCTTGACGTTACGCGCGACCGCGTCGATGTCACGGCACTCGTGCATGGAGATGTTGTTGATGACGACGTCGTACGGCTCGTCGACGGTGAGCTTCTCCAGTGGACTGTCCCAGACCTTGATCCGGTGTTCGAGGTTCTCCTGGGCGAGCGTGCGACAGGCGACGTCGACCGAGTGCGCGTCGCCGTCGACGCCGTGGACGGTGGAGTTGGGGTAGGCGTTGGCAAGCATCACGAGCCCGTGCCCGGAGCCGCAGGCGGTGTCGAGGACCCGCGCGCCGTGGTCGAGCCGGTCCTTGAGCCCGGGGACTTTGGCGAGCCCGTCCGGGACCAGCCGCCGGTAGAAGGGCCGCCCGGTGCCGCCGACGGCCGCGATGAACTCGGGCGAGCAGCCGTCCCACCAGAGTCGCTCGCCGCTGGCCAGGCTGGCCTCGAAGCGGTCGAAGATCTCGGGCTGTTCGAGGACCTTGAAAACGCCACCGACGTACGCCGGGGAGGTGTCGTCGAGGAGCACGGTGTCGAGGTTCTCGGCGAGCCGGTAGACGTCGCCGTCGCGATCACAGACGCCGGCACCGTACGCGGCGCGGCACCAGGCGAAGGTGTAGAAGGGATCGAGCTTGGCACGCTTGGCGAGCTCGTCGGGCGTGGCGGGCCCTCCTTGGGCGAGCGCCTCGACGAGCCCGCTGCGCAGACCGGTGGCCACGGTCCGGTGGCCGACATAGCCGGCGAGCAGCCCCAACATGCCGCCGACGGATTCCTTGATATCTGTCATGTGTTTGATGCTGCGTCCCGGCCGGGTTAGTCCGTCAGTTCACGAAGTGAAGCCAACCAGTTCTAGTTCTGTACTAACCCTGCTCCTACCGTGAGCGCATGGGCACCTACTATCAGTTCTGCCCGGTGTCGAAGGCACTGGAGGTCCTGGACGAGCGTTGGACCCTGCTGATCGTCCGGGAGCTGTTGATGGGCAGCCGCCACTTCAACGACATCCGCCGCGGCGTCCCCCGCATGTCGCCGGCGTTGCTGGTCAAGAGATTGCAACGCCTGGAGCGGGTCGGTGTGGTGGAACGCTTCCCCGACGGCAACAAGGTCATCTATCGCCTGACGCCGGCGGGGAAGGATCTACAACAGATAGTGGACGGCCTTGGGGACTGGTCGCTGCGCTGGCTGCCGGAGTTGGGCGACGAGGACCTGGACCCACATTTGCTCTTCTGGGACATGCGCCGCCAGGTCTCCCGCGAGGATCTCCCGCCGGGCCGCACGGTCGTGCACGTACAGCTGGGCGACGTGGACCCGAAGAGCCAACGGTGGTGGCTGGTCCTCGCGGCCGATGACGCGGACGTCTGCGACTTCGACCCGGGCCTCCCGGTAGCGGTGACGCTCGAGACGACACTGCGCTGCATGACCCATTTATGGCGCGGCGAAATCAGCTGGCGCGAGGCCGTCCGCGCGGGCGACCTGATCGCCAACGGCTCCCGCACGGCGACGCGCGCGGTGCCTCGCTGGCTCAACGTCCGCGCCGCACCCGGAGACCCGCGCCCCCAGTTCAGCGTCTCGGGGCGGCTTGCCGTTGATCTACGAGCCTGACGTCGCTCTCGACGGAGGCGCGAAACTGAGAATCGGTGGCCCAGAAGCCGAGATTTCGGATCAGAGATCTTCCCGGATCACGGCTACGCCAGGTAGAGGACGAGCGTGGCGATCGCGAGCAGCAGGTATATGGCCGGCACGAACGCGTTGCCGCCGTCGCCGGCACGCAGGTGGGCACCGATGGCCAACGCGAAGTAGGCGACGAGCGCAGCCGCGGCAGCGATGCCCACCGGCGTGACGAACAGGCCGACGACCAAGCCGGCCGCGCCGGCCAGCAGCAGCGCCGCGAGCAGGTTGAGCTTCTCCTCGGGAACGCCCACGCGGGTGTACGTCGCGACGACCTCTGGGCGATGGCTCAGCTTGCGGAAGGCGGCGAAAACCAGCAGAGCGCCCAGAGGCAGCGAGACCGCGGCGAGAGCGATGGACATACGCAATCCCCCCTGGGTCACGAATCTAAACGCTTGTACAATTTTAGCCGTGAGCCCCCAACGAAGCAACCGCGCGCAGCTGGTCGACGGGACGCTCCGGTGCCTGGAACGCCTCCCACCGGAGCGAGTCACCGCCCGGGTGATCGCGGACGAGTCGGGCGCCAACCTCGCCTCGATCACCTACCACTTCGGGTCGAAGGACGAGCTCGTCACCGAGGCAGTCATCGTCGGGCTCGACCGGTGGCTGGCGGAGATCGGACGGCTCGTCGACGCGGCGGCTCCGGGTGGCACACCGCAGGAACGCTTCCAGGCCGCGATCTCCGTGGTGGAGCAGACCCGGCGGGATCACGAAGGCCTGGCCCGCACCTTCCTGGGCGCAATGGCAAAGGCGCAGCACGACGAGCGCGTGCGGGCGCTGCTGGCGGAGGGCTTCCGCCGCACCCGCGATGACGTTGCCAGAGTGCTCGAACTGGGGGCGGACGCGGCTGGAGAGGACGCGGGCGGGCTGGCGCTGGCCCTCTTCGACGGCCTGCTCTTTCAGGCGTTGGTCGACCCCGGCCTGGCCATCGAGGGGGAGCGGATAGTGCGCGCTCTCGCCCGGCTGCGCGGAGTCATGCCCACGGGCTGAGCGCGGTGAGCAGGGACCGGAGTGCGGACTCTCGAAACCCTCGCACGCGCGCGCCGGCGGGTCACAGCCGGATCAGGTCGGCGACCTCCTCGGGCAGGCCGGGTGACGTCATGACGTGCCCCATGCCGGGCACGACGTGCAACACCGCTCCCGGAATCGCAGCGGCCAGGGCCTCGCCGTGCCCGAGCGGATAGACCGGGTCCTGGTCGCCGTGCACGATCGAGGTCGGCGCGGTGATCGACGACAGTGGGGCGAGCAGGCCAGGGTCGTCCATCCACACGGCCCGGAAATGGTTCGCCGCGGCCGCCGGGTCGGTAGCCCGCGACAACGCCAGCTCCAGCATCGCCCGGGCGGCCTCCTCGTCGAACGGCCGAACCGGCCCGGTGAACACCCGGAACAACGACACGTCAGACTCCACACCCGGCGGCAGCCCGGCATCCAGATGCGCGAGATACGCCGGGGTCGGCGGCGGCAGATCATCAGGGTCGGCGGGCTCCCCGGCCCGCGCCCGTGCCCACACCGAACTCGGATCATGACCCATCAGCGAGCTGGACATCACGGTCAAGGACCGGACGCGGTCCGGGGCGTGTACCGCCAGCCACTGCGCGATCATGCCGCCCAGGGAGGTTCCGGCCACATGGGCGGAGGCCAGTCCATAACCGTCCAGCACGGCGAGACAGTCGCGAGCCATGTCGCCGATCGTGTACGGGTGCGCATCGAAGTCGACGGTGCTGGACCGGCCGGTGTCGCGATGATCGAACCGGATCACCTGGACTCCTCGCTCGACGAGCCGGTCGACCAGGGCATCGGGGCAACTGATCCCTTGCGCGGCCGAACCCATGACCATCAGAACAGCGGGAAGCCCGGGATCCCCGACGCGCTCGGTCCAGATCTTCAGCGGCCCGGAAGACACAAAGCGCTCGTACGCATCCACGGCGGGCACACTAGCGGCTACCTGCCGACGAACGCCGACAATTCCCGATGGCGCCGCGGCGCTGCCACCGACTTCGCGGTTCGCGCGATCCTGTTCGCTCAGCTGCGCAGCACCGGCGGCACGGGTAGGTCAAGGTGGTCCAGCAGCGCGGCCAGTTTGTGGTCGAGTTCCAGGCCCACCTCGGCGATGTCGTCGTGGCCGACCGCGCCGAACGAGGCGAACGTCGCGCTCGGTTGTTCGATGATGAAGTGTGTCTCGCCGTCTCGGCTGGCGATCATCGGGCGCAGTGGCGCGTACATCATCACCGCCTGGTCGTGGCGGTACATCCGTTCCGCGAGCACGTGGTTGCCCATCAGGTAGACCACGCACTCGCCCGGGTCGTGAGCCAGGCGCATCAGCGGGCCGTCGTCGCTCGACCAGTAGCGCAGGAAGCCCAGCGGCGCCGCGGCGTCGACCTGGGCCGCGACCTCCGACCAGTCCGCCTTGCTGCCGATCAGCGCGTTGACCGTCGCGTAGTCAACCGCGGGGACCGCCGTCTCGTAGCGGCGGCGTAAGTCCGCGAACGGGCCTTCAACCGGAATGCGCAGTCGGTGAGCCTGGTAACGGCTCTCGGAGATCGCCACCGTCAGACGCTAACAGCGCTCGACGGCGTCCGTTCACTGTTCGACCGGGCCCGGCATCGCGATCGCGCGGGGCTCCTCCGCCGCCGGCTCGCGGGGCGGCGCTACCGGCTCGAACAACGACCCGGGCGCCGGCTGCGGCTCGACGAGCTCCCCCTCGACAGGCTCCTCCGCCGGAGGCAGGGCGGCGACGACGTCCGGCCGTACCGCGACCATCTTGAACTCGCCCGTCTGCTCGCTGATCGCCGCCGCGGCCATGACCGCGGCCGCTGCCCGGTCGGCCATGCGCTTGGCCTCCCGCTGCATGCGGACCCGCGCCTCGAGGGTCTGCTGCTCGACCGATTCCGCCGTCTGGCGGGCGTGTTCCAGGCGCGACAGCTCGGTGTTCAGCTCCTGCCGGGTGACACCCAGCCGGTGCGTCACCTGCGCCAGGTCCTGCTCGACCGCCGCGCCGTCATGGCGGAGCTGGCCCAGCTGCTGCTGTGCCTGTTCCTGCGCGTTGCGAAGCTGGGACAGCGCCTGCTGGCGCGCCTCGATCTCCTTCTGGATCATGCTCAGCTGCTGCTGGTGCGACTGCATCTGCTGGTCCGACTCGGCCTGCCGCAGTTCGTCAGCCTCCTGGGCCGCCGCGCGGTGGTCGTTGACCTCGCGCTCGACGTCGGAGCGCCACTGGGCCAGCTCCTGCTGCGTCTGCTCGTGTGCGGACTCGATGCGGGCCCGCGCCTCACCCTCCGCCCGCTCGATCGCCGCGATGCTGGCCTCGTGCAGGCGCTTCGCCTCCTGCTCGGTTGCCTCCCGCGCGGCCTGGCCCTCGGCGCGCAGCCGCTCCGCCTCCTGGTGCGCGGCCTCCAGCACCTTCTCCGCGGCGTTCTTGATCTCCGCGGCGTGCTCGCCGGCGGCGTCGACGATGGCCTGGCCCTGCTTCTCCGACAGGGCCAGGATCTCGTCGACCATCGAGCCCAGGTGGCGGAACGACGCCCGGTCGAGGCGCGGCTCCCGGTCCCGCAGCTCGGTCAGCTCGGCGTGCATCTGCTCGAGGTTGGCGCTCAGGCCACGGATGTGGTTGTGCGCCTGTTCACGCTCGGCGGCGAGCTGGGCGAGCCGGTCGGCGGTGTCCGCCAGGTGCCGGTCGACCTGCTTCTTCTCGTAGCCGCGCATCGACGTGTCGAACGTCGGCGTGAGGTACTGCTGACCCTGAGACATGCCATCCTCCACTGCACGCGCTCGATCGGCGGGACTATACCGCTCAACCAGCGCGCTCCGACAGCAGCAGGTTGACGTCACCGAACTCGTGCCAGCGGTAACCGGACGACAGCGCCTCCCGGTACGCGCGCCCGACCAGGTCCCGACCGGCCACCGCGGCCAGCAGGTCGAGGTGCGAGGCGCGCGGTTCGTGGAACCCCGTCAGCAAGCCGTCCACGACCCGCACGCCCCGCTCCGGCGTCACCACCAGGTCCGTCCACCCCGACCCGGCCGCGCCGCCGGTGGTCTCCAGGGCTCGCACCACCGTCGTACCGACCGCGATCACGCGGCCGGCGTCGGCCAGGACCCGGGCGGTCGCGGACGGGACCGAGAACCATTCCGGGTACGGCCGTTCGTGCGCCTCCGCCGACGCCACGCCCGTGTGCAGCACGATCGGCACCACGAGCACGCCCGCGGCGACCAACCTGGTGACCACGCGGTCGGTGAACGGCCGCCCGGCGCTCGGCATCTCCGCGCTGCCGGGATGGGTCGCGAACACCGTCTGGTAGGACGCCAGCGGCCAGGGTCGCGGCACGTACCCGTAGCGGATCGGTTCTCCGTTCTTCTCCAGGTAGGCCTGGACGTCGTCGACGGAGACGGCGGCATTCCAGAGCCGACCTCGGGAGTACGGCGAGAGCAGCGTGACCGTGGCACCGCCGCGGAGCGTGAACCGCTGCCCCTTCGCCGCCGAGGTCAAGGGACCCGTCGTCGGTTTCCCGGAGCCGGCCACCGCCCGCGGCTCGGCCAGCCAGGAACCGTCGGCGTTGGCCGTCGAGAAGTGCACGACATGTCCGTCAAGCGTGGGCACCGCCGCCGGCATCGTCGCCGACGTGTTGACCACCAGCACGTCCCCGGCCCGGAGCACGCACGGCAGCTCGTGGAAGAGCTGGTGCTTCTGCGCGGTGGGGGTGGAGACCAGCAGGCGCACCCCGTCGCGCGGCACACCCCGGGCTTCCGGCGGCTCGTGCGCCGACAGCTCGTCCGGGAGCACGAAATCGAGCGGATCCGCGGTCGCGTTCACCACTGCGCCACCCGGACCCGGCCCGATTCCGGACGCGCCGCCAGCAGGCGCAGGAACGAGGGCACGACCGACTCCGGCTCCGGGCGGTCGCTGATGTCCTCGCCGGGGAACGCTTCCTGATGCATGCGCGTACGCAGGTCGCCCGGATCCGCCCACCACACGCGGACGTCCGGTTCCTCCGCGGCGAGGATCCGGCTGAGCTGTTCGAGCGCCGCCTTCGCGGACCCGTAGCCACCCCAGCCGGCGTACGCCTCGATCGCCGCGTCCGAGGTCAGGTTGAGCACCGCGCCGCCGCGCTTGCGCAACCCGGGCAGGGCGAGCTGGGTGAGGGCGAGCGGCGCGTGCACGTTGACCTCGTACACCTCGCGCAACGCCTCGGCCGGGTAGTCGGCCAGCCGGGGCTGCGGCGACGGCCCCAGGATGCCGGCGTTGTTGACCAGGAGGTCGGCGCCGCCGTACCGGTCCGCGACGTCGATCAGGGCGGCCCGGTGCGCGGGATCGGTGACGTCGCCGGAGACCGGGACGACGCCCGGCCCGAACCCGACGGCGGCCAGCGCGGCCCCGTCGCGCCCGTCGACGATGACGTTCCAGCCGGCGCGGGCGAGCCCGCCGGTCAGCGCGCGCCCCAGACCCCGGGACGCGCCGGTGATGATCGCTGTTGTCATGCCTCCGACGCTAGGAACGATGCGCGTCGAAACCATCGGACCAGGGACAAGCCCGGCCCCGGACCTTGGTCCTAGGACCGGTCATCCGCACCCCTGCCCGCGCTACGGTGCGTAGGTGGACGCGCGCGAAGAACTGCGGGCGCTGAGCGCGGCCGTACTCGCCGTGACCGCGCGCCGGTCGGTACGCGAGGTGCTGCAGACGATCGTGTCGTCGGCCCGCCGGCTGCTGAACGCCCGGTACGCGGCCCTCGGCGTCCCGGACGCGGACTCCGGGGCGTTCGCCGAGTTCGTGGTCGACGGCGTCAGCGACGCCCAGTGGCGGGCGATCGGCCCGCTGCCGCGCCAGCACGGCCTGTTGGCGGTGATGCTCCGCGACCCGGCCCCGCTGCGCCTGGCCGACATCCGGTCGCACCCGCGCTTCGAGTACTGGCCGAAACACCACCCGGAGCTGCGGGACTTCCTCGGCATGCCGATCACCCACGGTGACGAGATCCTGGGCGCGCTCTACCTGGCCAACAAGCGCGGCGGCGAGTTCGACCGCGACGACGAGGACCTGCTCCGGATTCTGGCCGGTCACGCGGCGATCGCTCTGATCAATGCCCGGTTGTACGAGCGGAGCCGGGAGCTGTCGGTGCTGGAGGAGCGAGACCGGATCGCCCGGGAGCTGCACGACTCGGTGGCGCAGAAGCTGTTCTCACTGCGCTTGACGGCCGACGCGGCGGCGGCGCTGGTGGCCCGCGACCCGGACCGGGCGGCGGCGCAACTGGGGGTGGTTCGCGGGCTGGCGGGCGAGGCGTCGGACGAGCTGCGCGCGATCGTCGTCGGCATGCGCCCCGCGGACCTCGTCTCCGAAGGCCTCGACGCGGCACTGCGCAAGCAGGTGCGGCTGCTGGACCGGGTGCACGCGGCGCGGGTGAGCCTGCGGGTCAGGGAGCCGGTGCCGCGGGTGGCGCCGCACCGGGAGGACGCCGCGTACCGGGTGGCCCAGGAGGCGTTGCACAACGCGTTGCGGCACGCGGACGCGCGTACCGTCGAGGTCCGGTTGTTCGTCGACGGCGCTCTGGTGATCGAGGTCTGCGACGACGGCACGGGCCTGCGACCGACTGACCAGGCCTCGCTGGGCCTGACCTCGATGCGCGAGCGGGCCGCGTCCGCCGGCGGCCGGCTGGTGGTGTCGACGGGACCGGGCAAGGGCACGACGGTCCGTGTGGAGGTGCCCGTTGACTGACCGGATCCGGGTGCTGGTGGTCGACGACCACGCGATGGTGCGCCAGGGGTTGCGCTCGTTCCTGGAGGTCCAGGACGACCTCGAGGTGGTCGGGGAAGCCGCGGACGGCGCGGAGGCGGTGGCCCGGGCCGCGGAGCTGTTGCCGGACGTGGTGCTGCTCGACCTGCGGATGCCGGGTGTCGACGGGGTGGCGGCATTGCGGGAGATGACCGCCCGCGGGCTGCCCTGCCGGGTTCTGGTGATCACCAGCTTCACCGAGCCGGCCGCGGTGCTGCCGGCGGTCCGCGCCGGTGCGGCGGGCTACGTCTACAAGGACGTCGACCCGCCGGCGCTGGCGGCGGCGATCCGGTCCGTCCACCTGGGACACACGCTGCTGCACCCGGAGGTGGCCCGGGTGCTCAGCGAGGGCGAGACGGCGGATCCGGCGCGGCTGACGCCCCGCGAGCGGCAGGTGCTGGCGGAGATCGGCCGGGGGCGGTCGAACCGCGAGATCGCCCGGGCGCTGGGCCTGGCCGAGAAGACGGTCAAGTCACACGTCAGCGCGATCTTCGGCAAGCTCGGCGTGCAGGACCGCACCCAGGCGGCCCTGTACGCCGTGCGTGCCGGGATGGTCTGAGGTCAGTTCCCGCTCGCGGCGCGGTCGCTGGCCACGATGAGATCGAGCAGGTGCTGGCCCAGGTCGGCCGGGGCACGAACGCGACCGCCGCCGGTCGAGATCGCCTGGGGACAGCTCGCGTCACCCAGCACCACGGTCGTCTCGCCGAGGCTGATGCCGACCGAGCCGGGCTTGCGTAGCGTGCACTCCTCACCGGCGGGCACGGGGTCCCGCAGCGCGGCGAGGCTGCTCCGGATCTCGGTCAGCGTCGCGGTGTCGGTCGCGACGACCATGCCGTTGGTGGGCGGCCCGCTGTCGGTGGTGGCGCTGCTGATGCGGTCGGGCAATGCCAGGCCGCCGTCGGGCGGGGCGGGCGGACCCGCCGGCCAGGTGACCCGCGCGAGCAGATCCTGGTCGCCGGAGATGAAGGCCGTGGTCGCCCGGATCTCGTCGTTGAGGGCGCGGTAGGTCCACAAGGCCGGCAGGTAGTGCTGGTAAGGCTGCTCGGCCATGACCTCCTGCGCGTCCTTGAACACCACCTGGCTGGGGTTGACGGATCCGACGACACCCTCACGCACGACAGCCAGCCACGCCTGGTCCTTGGACGGGCAGTTGACCGGTCTGGTCCCCGGCCCACCGGCACTCCACCGTGCGGCGAGATAGACCGTGTGCGGGGCGGCCGCGCACGGGTCGAAGGTCTCGACCTCGACCGTCCGCCAGCCGTTCGGCACGACGACCGACAGCCCGCCGAGGCTCACCGTGGTCTCGGGCGACGCGGCTGGTTCACCCCGTGGCGCCGTCGCGATCGGCAGGGCGACAACGACGGCCGCGACCGCGGCAGCGACGCCGGCCGTTCCCCAGGCGCGGCGATGCCGCACGCTGCGCTTCCCGAGGGCGGTCAGTCGGGTGGTGGGGTCGGTCTCGGCCGGCGTCACGGCCGCGGCGGCACGGTCGAGCAGGTCTCTGGCCTGGTTGGGAGTCACCGGATCTCCTTCGACGATTCGACGAGCAAGCCACTGGTGCGCAATGCCGCGAGGGCACGGGACGTGCGGCTCTTGACGGTGCCGACGGCGACGCCAAGGGTCTGTGCCACCTCGGCCTCGGAGTTGTCGGCCCAGAACCGCAACACGAGGACGACCCGCTGGTCGGCGGGCAGCCGGCGCAGGCTGGCGAGCACCTGCACGCTGAGATCCGCCTGGTCCGCGAACCCGGAATGCGACGCCTCCGGCAACTCCTCGGTCGGCACCTCACCGCGCCACCGCCGCCGCCTGGCCCGCATCGCGGCTCGGACCATCACGCGGCGGACGTACGCCTCCGGTCGCCCGTCGGGACCGCCCAACCGCTGCCAGGACCGGTAGGCCGCGATCAGCCCCTCCTGAGCGAGGTCCTCACCGAGCCGGGAGTCACCCGTCAGCAGCGCACCGAGCCGCACGATCTCCCGGTACCGGCTGGCGACGAATTCCTCATAGCCGGCGGGTTCCGCCCGGCGAAGCAAGCCCATACCTAACTAAGGCACCTGGCCCTGCCGATTGGTTCCGCCATGCGGGCAACCTTGCCGGGCGGCCGTTCCGTTCACCAGATATGACAGCGACTGCGGGCGTGGGCCGGTGAACGGCGCCGACGAGGAGGAGTACCGACAGTTCGTCACGGCCCGCATGGAGACCCTGCGGGTGACGGCGTACCTCCTCTGCCGGAACTGGCACACCGCCGACGACCTCGTGTCGATCACGATCGGGAAGCTCTACCGACACTGGCGCCGGGTCAAGGCCATGGAGAACCTCGACGCGTACGTCCGGGGAATGTTGACCAACGCGTGGCTCGACGAGCGTCGCCGCCCGTGGCGACGCGAGCAGAGCACCGACGGTGTGCCCGACCTGGCCCAGACGTCGTCCACCGAGGCGGCCGTGGGCGACCGGGAAGAGCTGATCGTCCTGCTGTCGCAGCTCCCCGCACGCCGGCGGGCGGTGGTCGTCCTGCGGTTCTGGTGCGACTTCTCGGTCGAGGAAACGGCACGGGCGCTCGGCATCAGCACGGGCACGGTGAAGAGCCAGGCAGCGCGGGGCCTGGAAAGCCTGCGTCTGCTCGCGACGTCGGACCGACCGGGGGAAGCATGAACCTTCAGCAGGCCTTCCGGGATGCGGTCGGCGAGATTCCGCCCAGCTCCGTGGACGTGGACCAGGTCATCCGCCGGCAACGTCGCCGGCGCCGCGGTGGGCTGGCGGCCCTCGTAGGCGCCGCGGTGCTCGGGCTCACCGTCCCGCTCGCGATCGTCGCCGGATCCGGGGCGGACGCACCCTCGCCGGCGTCGCCGAACCCGAGCCCAACCCCGCAGGGAGCGAACGCACCGGTCCCCGCACCAGGGGCGGCCTTCACCCCGACTGACGAAGCCGTCTTCGCGGCGGTGGAGCGCGCGGCGCCGGACGTCGAGTGGGTCAGCGCGGACATGCCGGTGATCGGTTACCCGTCGTCCTGGGTGTCCGGTGGCTCAGGGGAGCCGTACTTCCTGCAGGGCCCGATCCGGACCGGCGAACGGTACGCGACCCTCATGGTGCAGCTGGAGCGGGACTGGGACCTCGAACCCTGCACCGCGGAGATGATCACGAGGAGCGGCTGCGTCGACAGCACGGGACCAGCCGGCGAGCAGGTCCAGACGTGGACCAACCGGAACCCGCCTTCCCGCAATCCGGGACCACGGCCGCCGCAGAAGCACGTGCCCGGTAAGCCGGCCGCGACGCCCTCCGCACCGATCTCGAGCGAGCGGTTCGCGATCCGGTACGACGTCGTCGTCAAGCGCCCGGACGGGGGTTTCCGTCTCGTGACGGTGAACGCCAGCGGCGAGGAGGCACCCATCACCCTCGCCCAGCTGACCGCGGTGGCCCTGGACCCACGACTGGCCGGCAACCCGTAGCCGTGTCCGGGTGAACCCTGGGTTGATTTCCGGGTTTCCGCCAATTGTCCGCGTGCACGGTGGACTGTGACGATCGGACAATGGTCAAACGCTGGCGTCAGCTCACCGTGTGGCTGCACATCGTGACGTCGGTCGGCTGGATGGCCCAGGCCATGGCGCTGTGCGTGCTGCTCGCCGTGGGTCTGGCCGCCGACGACACGGTCGTGCGGGACGCGGCCACCGCCATGGCCCACAAGATCGACGGGCGCCTGCTCGCCCCGATGGCCGGCGTCTCGGCGTGCACCGGCGTCGTGCTGGCGGCCGCCACCCCGTGGGGCTTCTTCCTGCACTGGTGGGTGCTGGCCAAATTCACGATCAGCATGGTCCAGGTGTACGCGGGCATCTTCGTGCTCTCCCCCGCCCTGACGAAGTCCCTGACCGGCGGCCCGAGCGTGAGTCTCGTCATCGGCACGGGCCTCATGGCCAGCGCGATCGCGTTCCAGGCGTGGGTGTCCATCCGCAAGCCCTGGGGTCGGGTCCGCCCGGGCGTACGCGGCACCGCACCCGGCTGGATCTTCGCCGCCACCGTCCTGGGCGGCATCGCCGAACTGAGCGTCGCGCTCGTGCTCGGCCACCCGTTGCCGCTGTTCTCCATCATCCTGATCGTGATCGTGCTGGTCAGCCGCCATCGCTGGACCACCAACCGCCGCACCCGCCCAGCACCCGCCTGAGCAGTTTGGCCGAACCGCCCAGCGGCAAAGAACCAAGCCATGAAGCTTGGCATCCGGGCAGCCGCGGCGGCCGCGTTGTCCGCCGTGGCGGCTGTCGGCGTGCGGGACCTGTTGCAGCGCGACCATGCGCTGCTGCGGAACTTCCCGCTGATCGGTCACGGCCGCTACCTGATCGAAGCGATCGGGCCCGAGCTGCGGCAGTACGTGGTCGCCGGCAACAACGAGGAGCGACCGTTCACCCGCGACCAGCGGCGGTGGGTCTACGCCTCCGCGAAGAAGCAGAACAACTACTTCGGCTTCGGCACCGACAACGACGTCGAGTACACGGCGGGGTATCCGATCATCAAGCACCGCACGTTCGGCCGCGCGGTGCCCAGGTCGTCGCCGGCCTCCGGTTACGAGGCGCATCTGCCCTGCGCCAAGGTGCTCGGTGCGGCGCGCGGCCGGGCCGGGGCGTTCCGGCCGGGTTCGGTGGTGAACATCTCCGCGATGAGTTTCGGCGCGCTGTCCGGCAACGCCGTCGAGGCGCTCAACCGCGGTGCGGCACTGGCCGGCTGCCTGCAAAACACCGGTGAGGGCGGCCTGTCGCCGTACCACCGGAATGGCGGTGATCTGGTCTTCCAGATCGGCACCGCCTACTTCGGCTGCCGGGACGAGCAGGGCCGGTTCGACCTGCGCCGGCTGAAAGACCTGGTGGCCGGCGCTCCGGTGCGGGCCCTCGAGGTCAAGCTCAGCCAGGGCGCGAAACCGAGCCTCGGTGGGCTGCTGCCGGGCGCCAAGGTGTCCGCGGAGATCGCCGCCACCAGGGGCGTCGCCGAGGGGGTCGACTGCGTCAGCCCGTCACGGCACGCGGAGTTCACGGACACCGACAGCCTGCTCGACTGGGTGGAGCTGCTCGCCGCCGAGACCGGGCTGCCGGTCGGCATCAAGTCGGCCGTGGGAGACCTCGACTTCTGGGACGAGCTGACCACCCTGATGGCGAGCACCGGCCGCGGCGTCGACTTCGTGACCATCGACGGTGGCGAGGGCGGCACCGGCGCGGCTCCGCTGATCTTCACGGACACCGTGTCGCTGCCGTTCCAGGTCGGCTTCGCGCGGGTCTACCGGATGTTCGCCGAGCGGGGTCTGCACGAGCAGGTGGTCTTCATCGGGGGCGGCAAGCTCGGGCTGCCGGACAACGCCATCGTCGCGTTCGCGCTCGGTTGCGACATGGTCAACGTGGCCCGGGAGGCGATGCTGGCGATCGGCTGCATCCAGGCCCAGAAGTGCCACACGGACACGTGCCCGACCGGCGTGGCCACCCAGAACCGATGGCTGACCCGCGGGCTCGACCCCGCACTGAAGTCCGTGCGCGCCGCCAACTACGTGAAGACCCTGCGGCGGGACCTGCTCAAGGTCGCGGAGGCCTGCGGGGTCGAACACCCGGGGCTCATCGACACCGCCGCGGTGGAGATCCTCGACGGGCGGACCGCCGCCACGAGCCTTGACCAGGTGTACGGCTACCGTCCCGGCTGGGGCCTGCCGTCCGCGGCCGACCGTGCCGCGATCGCGGACCTGATGCGCGCCACGCAGCCACAGGGCTCGAGCGCACCCCCGTCACCCACAGCGGCATAGCGACCAACCCGGGTGGCGGGGGCGACCGCCCCCGCCACCCGGTGGTGGATCAGCGGGTCAGGACCGTCGCGAGGCGGCCCTTCGTGTCCTCGGTGCCGGTGAAGCCTTCGCTCGGGTTGAACTCGTCCTCACCGAAGTCGACGTCCGGGTCGTCGGCGGTGCCGCCGACGCCGTCCGGACCCACGCCGTAGAGCAGCGGGAAGTTGCCGCCCTGGTCCATCAGGTTCAGCGTGTCGTTGAACTGGTCCACGTGCCAGTTGCCGAAGAAGTGGCCCGCCTCGTGGGAGACCACGTTCCCGACCGCCTGCGAGATGAAGCCGATCTTGTCGCTGGCCGGCGTGATGTAGAAGTTCAGCGACGCGTCGTCGTTGGCCGGGCCGCTGAGCACGTCCAGCAGGATCAGCGCCGTCTCCTGCGTGTCGAAGTTGCCCGGGTCGATCGACTGCGCGATGCCGATCGTGTTGACACCCGACTCCGCGATCGTGCCGCCGACGATCAGGCGGCTCACGTTGACCTCGCCGAACGGGTCGGCGTCGTCGCGGCTGTTGAGGATCTTCAGGCGGAACTTGTCGTTCAAGCCGCTCTGGGCCAGGTCCCGCTTCACGTTCTCGGTCACCTCGGCCACGATCTTGTCGATCAGCGCGTTCTCGTCCGCGGTGGTCAGGCCCCAGCGGCCCAGGAAGGAGCGCAACGGGCTGAGCGTCACGACGCCCGGACCGCCGAAGATCGCCGTGTTCACGCGCTGGCCGTTGAAGTCGATGAAGATCGTCTGAGTGATCTTGTCGCCTTCGAGGTTCGGCCGGTACGCCTCGACGGTGATGTCGTAGTCGCCGGAACCCTCGCTGACCGCCACGTAGTGCAGGCCGTCGTCGTCCGCCACGTGCTCGCTGACCGCGTTGCCGCCGCCGGGCAGCGGGCTGTTCGGCGGGTAGATGAAGGTCAGGTCCTGGCTGGACCCGTGCACCTCACGACCGGCCGGGTCGTACACCGTGATGGTCGCGGCCGCGCCGGTCACCGACGTGCCGAGCACGTCACCCTTGCGCAGCTGCACCGCGTAGAAGTCGACGTCCGCACGGGCCACGTCGAGCAGCAGGGTGTACGGCCCTTCGCTCGCCGCGCCGTCACCGCTGGCCGGGTCGAACGGGTCCGCCGGGAACGCGTTGAAGCCGGTGACCATCAGGTAGTAGTCGCCGGGCGCGGTGAACGTGTAGAGCAAGAGGCTGTCCAGGCCGCCGGAGTCGTCGTTGAACGCGAGCTCCTCGCCGGTGGCCGAGAACAGCGCGACCATCGGGTCGAGCGAACCGGTCGGGGTGTCCAGGTCAGCGGTCATCGTCTCGCCGACGCCGGCCGCACCGATCGTGAGCTTGAAGAAGTCGAAGTCACCGGTGTCGCCGGCGGCCGAGCCGTGCGGGCCGTCGCCGATCGTGCTGTTGACGGTGATCCCGTTGCGCAGGTTCTGGATGCCCGTGTCGGCGGCGAGGGGAATCGCACCGTCGTCCTCGGCCTTGGGGGTGAAGGTGGTCCGGGTCACCGTCTCGGGGTCGAGTGAGCCGAGGATGCGGGCCCGCGGGTTCTGCTTGGCCCTGGTGCCGAACCCCGGGACGGGCTGGGCGAGCGCCGGCGAGTCGTTGCCGCCCTGCGTGCCGTCGAGCTCGTCCTCGTCGACCAGGATCGGTGACGCGGCGAGGGCCTGGCGCAGCGCGCGCTTCTGCTCGCGGGCCGCGCTCTGCTTCTGCGCGGTCTGCCGCCATGCGGCATAGTCGATTGTCGTCGGATCGGGTACGAGCGACAGATACGGATTGACGCCCGTGGGTGCCTTCCCGGCCGGTGCCTTCGCGGCGATCTGCCCGCCCGCGGCCAGCGCGGCACGGTCCGCGGCGCTCGGTCCCGAGCCGTCACTGAGGTCGGCCGCGGCCATCCCCGGCAGCATCGCTGCTGCTAGGGCGGTGCCGGCCAAGAGCGCGATGGTTCGACGCATGAGCCCTCCCCCTTGCGGCCGGGCCCCTATGCCCGGCCATCGATGGCTGTCACGACGCTATCCAGCCGCCCAAGGTCGTGAACAGGCCTGGATCGAGACGAATCACATAGACGCATCACGATAGCTATTGAAACCGGGGCATTTACACTGATCAAAAAATGTCACTGTCCGGCATCTGTCGACGGGGTTGCCAATCCGTCACGGACAGCTATGTTGGCGGCAGCGGCCACAGTGGATCTTGTCGGCCCGTCCGGCCACAGTCGATGATCATGCAGGCCCTACCACGCGGGCGATCCCGCGTCACCGGGGTCACCCGCCGGCGTTTACGCAGGTGGAGACCGCCTGTCGGGAACGCTGCCCACGGGCCTTCCGGCGGCCTTGACCCGTGGTCCATCATTGAGTGAAGCGGACGAATGAGGTGCTGACGAGCCATCTCGTCGTGCGTCCACAGTGTTCCCTCGGGTTGCTAGCTAGCGTCAGTGGAGTCAGGCGGCGGATGGTGGTGCGCGACAGATGAGGATGCAGCCTCGTCAACAGCTGCTGGAGATCTGGAACGCGACAGTGCGTTCGTCCTGGTCGGACCGGGAGAAGAAGTGGAAGTTCGGTGGGCGTGACGCGCCCAACTCCATTGGCGACGCGGAGCAGCTGCTCTGCATCCTGACCCCGGCGACCAAGGTCGAGGCGTTCAAACTCGACCGTCCGGACGAGACCGCCGAAGACATGATCCGGGCGCTACGCCCCCTCGGCAACGCGACCGAGATCCCCAAGACGCTGATCGGCGTCCTGCGGGAATACTTCGACCGCTACAGCGAGCCCGACGGCACGCCACTGTTCTCCGGCTCGTCCTACTACAGCTCGTCCGGCCCGGCGCAGCCCACCAAGGAGCAGCTCCGGCTCGACATCGTCGACTCGTTCGCCATGTCGGTCACCCTGTCACTGGCCGTCCTCGGTTTCCTCAAGGTGCTGCGCTCCGTGGCGAGCCGCGAGGAGAACCGCAAGGAGATCGAGTCGCTGGAGCTGCAGGCCAGCACCCGATTGAGCGCGGCCATGGTCGGGCTGCTGCGCAGCTTCACGGTCAACGTCTTCGACGTCGACTCCGGGTACGGCCAGGCGCTGATCAACATGATCAACCAGGAGAACCTGCCGCAGCGCCAGGTGGTCAGCGCGATCCGCCGCGACCTCCGCGAGACCATCGCCTCCTTCCGCGAGGTTCTGATCGGTTCCGGCCAGGTCGGCGACATCGACAGTCCCGACCGGCTCTTCGAGGTCGGCTGGTCCTGGGGCATCGTCAGCGGCGCACCACCGATCGAGACCGACGAGGTGGTCGGGCAGCAGCCCAAGGGCTTCGCGCAGGACGCGCCCTACCTCTACTTCACCGTCATCGCGGTCGACGCCATCGAGGACCTCTTCTCCGAACGGACCCGCGTTCTCGGTCTGCTCAACGAGGAGCAGCAGCGCCTCTCGCGTGCGCTCCAGCTGCGGTGGGAGCTGACCCGTTCCTACTGGTCGACGATGGCGACGTTCGGCTCCGCCCGGCGCTGGCCGGTCGAGGACATCCCCTGGCGCACCACTGACGAGGACGCGTCCGACTACTACACGCTGCTGGTCACCTCGCTGGCCGTCAAAGGCCTGGTCCAGGAGCGCGGCACCGATATCGAGCTCGGCCGGATCGGTGAGGTCGTGGCCGAGCTGGCCAACCGCGCCCGGATCACCCGCCGCCCGTTCGACACCGACCCGGCGTTGAGCCTGCACGCGCCGGGCGTGCTCGTGCCGCTGGTCGGCAGCGAGGACGCCGGCGAGGCACGGCTGCTGTGGACGGTCTCCGAGTTCGCCGCCCTGCTGTTCCAGCGCACCACCGTGATCGCCGGGCTGATCAGCGACGCCGAGGGCCGCAGCCGGATGCTCGACCTGGCCGACCGCACCTGGGAGCACCTCAACCGGCGCCGGCTCGACAAGGGCCCCGGCCGCAACCTGTGGGACCAGCCGGTCGCGGCGTTCGCCCAGCTCACCACCCGTTACGACAAGCCGTCCTGGTACTACACCCAGCGCGTCGTGCAGGGCCTGGTCACCACGGCCAACATGCTCAACCGCCCGCCACTGCGCAGCCCCCGGCTCGGCAACTACGCGTTCGACCTGCTCACCGAGGCCGAACACCTCTACGACATGGAGCTGCTCTCCGGCGCCGGCGACGCCGGCCCGCGCATGCGCGAGACGCTCAAGGTCGCCCAGATCCACCTGTCCCGGGCCCGCGAGATCCTGCCGGAGCGCCCCGGCACCGCGGCCGTCCTCGCTGCCCAGGTGCTCATTTCACTGGACGAGTTGGCCGCCGCGCGGCGTGACGTTACCGAGGCAGGCTGACCTACATGCTGATCTTCGCGACCTCCGACAAGGGCGGCACGGGTCGCTCCGTCACCAGCAGCAACGTCCTCTACCGGAGCGCGCTGCAGGGCAGCGACGTCTGCTACCTCGACTTCGACTTCGGGTCCCCGACCTCGGGTGCGATCTTCAACATCCCCAACGCCCTGCACGGCACCACCCAGGGCGGCCTGCACTCCTACCTGCACGGCGTGGTCGCCGACCCACAGCGGTTGGAGATCTGGTCGGAGTCCGACCGGTCCAGCCTGCGCAGCCGTCCGCCGGGGGCGGGCCGGCTGGTGCTGCTGCCGGGCGACAGCGGGGGCGGCGAGTTCCCGATCACCAAGGAGAACACTGAGCGGTGCGCCCGCCTCTTCCTGCACCTCGAAGAGGAGTTCGACCTCTGCCTGGTCGACCTGAGCGCCGGCCGGTCGTACGCGACCGAGATGGTGCTCGCGGCGACGGCGATGGAGCCGCTGCGCAACATCCGCACCCGCTGGCTGGTGTTCCACCGCTGGACCCGGCAGCACGTGCTCGCGGCGGCCGGCCTGGTCTACGGCGAGCGGGGCATTCTGGACACCGGCGTACGCAAGGGCCACGACCGCGAGGAGCTGGCCAACACGCTGCGCTTCGTCCGCACGGCCGTGGTCAACCCGGACTCGCCCGAGCTGGAAGGGTTGCGGCCGGCGCAGGTCGCCTGGCTACGCGACGTCGACCGCGATCTGTCCGAGTTGGCCAGTAGTCGCAAGGTGGGCCGCACGCTGCTGCTCGGCCAGATCCCGCTCGACCCGGTCCTGCAATGGCGTGAACAGCTTATTTCGGATAATGACGTGTGGTCGCGGCGCATCGCGAACCGTGAGACGCTGGAACAGTTCGACTCGTTGGCCAAAAAAATCGTCGACGATGCGGCCTGGGAGACGCTGTGACCGGAGTGGCATTCGAAGAGGCGGTCGCTCAACGGAGCGTCGAACGCGTTCCGCTGTCGCACCTTTCCATCGAGCTGGGCCACCTCTACATGGAAGAGTTCGCCGGCGGCATGGAGTCGCTGCGCCGGCATTTCCGCCGCGTCGCGCCCTGGGCGCAGGCCGCGGCGCGCACCGCGCAGACGAAGCCGGGCGGCAACCGCCCGCGGATCAGCACCTGCTTCCTCGTCGACGACTACTTCTCGCGGTTCAGCACGCCGCGCGAGGTGATCCCGATGCTGGTGGCGGCCGCCGAAGAGAGCGGCCTGGTGATCGACTACCTGGCGCGCGAGTCCGGCTGTGCGGTCGCCGACGAGGTGCCGCTGGCCAAGCTCGTCGAGCAGGCGCTGGTCACCGACCCCGTGCCCGGCAGCAACGGCATCCGGCCGCCGACCACCGAGACCGGCTGGCTGTGCAACGGCCAGCGCTCGCCGAACACGGTCGCGATACCCGCGATGGCCGACAAGGGCTGGCTGCCGCCGATCCAGAACGCCGCCAACCGACACTCGATCTTCGTCGACGTGGAGCTGTGGGACCTCGAAAACGGCTCGCGGCGCTGGTCGTGCCCGTTCCTGGCCGCGGTGTGGCAGCTGATCCGCCTCGGTCTGCTCCGCCACAACGGCGAGGTGGTCACCACGCCGTGGCAGGTCGAGGAGCTGCCCGACGACTGGGACAAGCTGCCGGCGGTGGTGCAGCTCAACCCCCGCGCGGCGGCCTTCTCGGCCTACCGCACGTTCTCGGTGCTGGGCTCCCGCTTCCTGCAGGTCGAGCTCGCGGTGCGGACCATCCTCAACCAGGTCTCGATCGACCCGACGGTGCTCGACCAGGTCTTCGCCCGCATGCGCGGCGAGGGCATGGAGCTGCCGAAAGAGCTGGTCGACCGCATCGACTACGTCTTCATCGGCGAGTGAAAGCGCAAGTGAGACCGACACGGCGCTAGTCGCCGATGTCGGGCAGGTGCTCGGGGTCCGCACCCGGCAGCCAGCTCAGCGCCTGCCCAGCCAGCCGCCGGAAGTTGCGGTCGTCGTCGCCGCTCGCCAGCGTGACCAGCAGGCGACGGATGTCCGGGTCCGGGCCGAACCGTTCGCACAGCGCCCGCACCGACGCCTCGCGGATCGACCAGTCGCTGTCGTGCACCATGTCGACCAGGACCTGGCGCACCTCTTCGTACGCGTAGAGCCGCTCGCCCAGCACCCGCAGCGCCTCGCGGCGTACCCGTAGGTCCGGGTCGCGGCGGACCGCCTCGATCAGCAGCTCGCGGATCGCCGGGTCGCCGCCGAACGACTCACCGAGCGCCCGCAACGCCGCCGCCCGCACGGTGTCGTCGTCGCCGGTCGCCCGCAGCGCCAGCAGGTCCCGGTGCTCGTCGTCGATGCCGGCCGCGACCAGCGCGACCGCCGCCTCGGTGACCACCAGCGCGTCGGGGTCGTGGCGCACCCGGTCGAGCAGGATCTCGCGCACCTCGGGCTCGGCCGCGTACGGCTGCAGCGCGTGCGCCGCGGCCTCGCGTACCCGCGGATTGGAGTCGTTCTGCACCCGGGCCGTGATCACTCCGCGGGTGCCCTCCTCCGCCACCCGGGCGGCGACCGCGAACACCTGACCGTCGGGATCGTCGCGCGTGCGTTCCAGCAGCAGCGCCACCACCTCGGGATGCGGCGCGGCGTGCTCGGCCAGCGCCCGCACCGCGGCACCCCGCACCTCGGGGTGCGCGTCCTGCCGGGCGCGCCCGAGCAGCTGCCGGCGGACCTGCGCGTCGCCGCCGCAGCGCTCGGCCAGCGCCTCGACCGCGGTGCGCCGCACCGTGGCGTCCGGGTCCTCGCCGACCAGCCGGGACAGCACCGCGCACACCGTCGCGTCGAGGCCGATCTTCCGCACCAGGGCCTCGGTCGCGGCGAGCCGGACCGCGGCGTCCGTGTCGGAGTGCGCGATCCTGGTCAACGCGGTGGTCGCCGGCGCGAAGCCGGGCAGCGCCGCGGTCAACGCGCGGATCGCGACCAGCCGCACCTCCGCGGAGTGGTCGCGGCGGGCGCACTCCACGAGAGCCGCGTGCACCTCCTGGTCGCCGCGGAAGTGCTCGCGCAGGATCTGCACGGCGGCCCGGCGGGCGACCTCGTCCGCGTCCCGGCCCGTCCGCTCGATCAGCAGGCCCTTCACGGTCTCGGCCGCCTCGAACCGCTCGACCAGCGTCTTCGCGGCGGCGCTGAGCACGCCCGCGTCGCGGTCGTCGTGCAGCAGCGCGGTGAGCAGGCTCTTCACGGGCTGGCCGGAGCCGAGCCGGTCGGCCAGCACCCGCACGGCCGACCGTCGCACGACGCCCTCGGGCTCGGCGCGGATCCGCTCGATCAGCAGTTCGCGCAGGTGCTCGTAGCCCATCCCCCAGTCGTTGAGCGCGCGCGCCGAAACCGCCACCACCTCGGCGTCGCGGTCGGTCCGCACCCGGTCGACCAGCGCGCCGCGCACCGAGTCGTCATAGGGCAGGCGTTCCATCATGAGTACGGCGGTCCGGCGCACACCCGCGTTGCCGTCACGGCGGGTGCGGTCGAGTAGTAGGCGGCGCACCGCCGACTCGTCGCGGAACCGCTCGCCGAGCGCCCGCACCGCGGCCAGCCGGACGGCGGCGTAGCCGTCGACGGTGGCCCGCTCCAGCAGCACGTCCCGCACCCGGGCGTCGGTGCCGAACCGCTCGCCGAGCGCCTCGACGGCGGCCAGCCGCACGCCGGCGTACGTGTCGTCCCGCGCCCGGCGGATCAGCTCCTCACCGGCCCGGGTGAGCGCGAGCTGGAACGCGGCGCGGTTGGCGGCCGTGCCGGCGACCTGGGCCAGCTCGGCCAGGCCGGCGACGGCCGCGTACGACGCCCAGCGGTCGTCGATCGCGCTGAGCACGGTGCTGAACAGGTCTTCGACGTGCTCCGAGGGCGGCGCGAGGACCGCGGCGAGCTGGGCCGCGTACGCCGAGACCGAGCTCCAGATCAGCCGGACGCCGCGGCGCCTGTACCAGTTGAGGTAGATCTGCCCGCCCGGCCAGGTCGAGCCGATCGTGCGGGCCGCCGGCAGGATCTCCGTCTCGATGAGCGCCATCGTGTCGCGGTCGTCGATCGACACGCAGTGCTCGATCAGCAGGATGATCCGGCGCAGCAGGTCCTGCGCGGGCCCGGCGACCGCGGTGTGCGGGTTGCGCACCTCGGCCAGGCACTGCACGGCCAGCGCGAGGTTCCACGGCGGCTGGGCGAACGCCCCGGCCGGCCACGGGTGGTTGACGCTGGTCGCGAGCAGCGAGATCAGCTGGGCGGTGTGCCGCTCGTGCAGCGCGCCGGCGACCAGCCGGAGCACCTCGCGCCAGGACGGGTCGGCCCAGTGTGCGACGAACAGCTCCTTGAGCTGCTCGAACTCCCACGCCCGGTCGTGCTTGAACTTGCCGACCACGGCCTCGGCACAGAAGAACTCCAGGAACGTCCGGTGCACGAAGCCGTAGAGGTGTGGGCCGTACCGGCTGAGGATGAAGTTCCGCTCGCGGAACTGGTTGATCATCGCGCGGGCGATCTCGCGCGCCTCGGCCGGGTTCTTCTGGTAGCGCTCGGCCAGGTAGTCCTCGAAGACCTCGCTCAGGTCCTCGGCGCCGATGTAGTTGGCGGACAGCCCGCGGTCGCCGCTCTGCACCTTGTAGGCGAGGCGGCGCAGCAGCTCCTTCTTGTCCTCGGCGTCGATGAAGCCGGGGCTCTCGTACTGGTCCTGCAGGTGGCGGTTGATGTCCCAGTGCTCGACGAGCACGGTGGCCGCGTGGTCGAACAGCTTCCACCGCTCGCGGGGCAGCGCCTGGTGCTTGCCGATGATCGCCAGGATCGTCAGCAGCATCGGGTTGCCGGCCAGCTCGCGGATCGACGGTGAGTGCCGCATCGCCTCGAGCAGCCGGGCCCGGCGGGCCGCCGAGTCGCCCGGCCGGTCGTGCATCGCCAGGTCGTACCAGCTCGCCAGGAACTCGGTGATCTGGTTGTCGTCGAGGTCCTGGAGGGTGAAGTGGGCGAAGCCGAGCTCGCTGAGCGCGCGGCGCGCGTACCCGATGATCCGCGAAGTGACGATCACCCGCACGTGCGGGAACTCGCCGGCGAACGCGGCGATCTGGTTGGCCACCGCCTCCCGGCGGCGCTTGTCGAAGATCTCGTCGAGGCCGTCGAAGATCACCACGGCCGGGCCGCCGCCGGTCAGGTAGCGCAGCAGCGCCGCCCGCTCGAGACCCAGGCCGTCGAGGCCGGACCGGTGGTCGAGGTATTCGACGAAGTTGCTGCACCTGCTCTCGGCGTAGAGCGCGACGTAGGACCTCAGCTCGATGAACAGCGGCAGGTGACCGTCGAGCGGGCCGAGGCGGTCGTCGACGGGTGCGCCCGTGTGCGCCAGCGCCAGGGTGATGTAGCGAGCCGCGGTGGACTTGCCGGAGCCCGGGTCGCCGAGCAGCACGATGGCCTGGTTGTCAGGCGCGGCGATGATGTCGAACAGCCGGCGCAGCGGCTTGGCGCGGTAGGCCTTGTGCAGCAGCGCCAGCTCGTCGGGGTCGACCTCGTCGGGCACGTCCTCCGTCTCGAGGTGGCCCTCGAACTGCATCCGCTGCCACCACTCGCGGGGCAGCTCGACCGGCGGCGGGTCTTCCCGGACGGACTGCTCGATGAACACCGAGCTGAGCCGCATCTGCAGGTATTCGTCGCGCTGCGGCGGGGTGAGCGCGTCGAGGTCGAGGCCGCCGTACTGCTGGTGCAGCCGGTCGTAGTAGCGCTTGAGCGTCTCGGCGCTCAGCGACTGGAGGTGGCCGGTCGGGCGGCCGATGTCGGCCAGGCAGTTGGCGACCGCGGCGGTGACCAGCGCGGCGAGGTCGCCCGGACCGTTGAACGTGCTGCACATGTGCCGGACGACCAGCTCGCTGCGCAGGGTCTCGATGCGCTCGGCCTCGGTGCCGCGGTCGATGTGGACGCGCGGCCACGGGGCTTCCTCGTCGAGCAGGAAGATCAGGCAGGGCTTGCCCATCGCCTCGGCCTGGCGGTATTCGAGCTCGGTGATCGACCGGTCGTAGCCAGGTGGGACGAAGCCGTAGCGCCAGGCGAAGATCCCGACGTAGAGGTCGCAGTCGGCGACGTCTTCGAGGCAGCGCTCGACCGGGCGCCGATCTTCGGCCACATAGGACTCCATGGCCACGTCTTCGACCCGCAACCGGCGGAGTGCCAGCTTGACCGCTGACCGGCACTCTTCGAGATCACGGAACGTTGCTGAGACGTAGACCTTGGTCAACGCGGCTCCTCGATTACGCGAGCGACACGCGTCGTTACCGTACCAACATCGGGCAAGCGATGGGCTCCCGGTATATCGGGGTTGATCAAAATATCGTCTGGGTGGCATTCCGCGCGGCGGCCTTGCCTCGCAGGTCGACCATGGGATGCAATTCATCCGCTGTTCTCTCACGGAGGCGGAACGATGCTCACGTTCGGCGAGGTCCACACCGGACTACTGCAGAACTCGACCTCGCTGCCCTGGGACGCCACCGCCGAGGTGCTCAACCTGCTGGTCGGCGAGCAGGTCCGGCGGTCCGAGCGGCCCATGGCGTACGCCGTCTCGCCCAATCTGTTGACCAGTGTGGACTGCCGGCTGCCGGCCGCCTCGGGCAAGGTCATCCGTGGGGTCGGCACGGTGGTCTCGCGGGCGTCGATCACCGGCGGGCACGTGGCGCAGGGCTCCGGGCACACCGTCGTGGTCAAGAGCACGGCCAACCGGCGGCTCTCCTGGTCGCACTACCTGACCCGGCCCGGCACGATCGAGGCGATCGGCAAATCCGACGCGACCGACATCGCCCGCGGGTTCGCCGGCACCACGCAGCCGATGGGCACGCTCACCCTCGGCGCGATCAGCGGCCGGACGCTCGACGCGGTGCAGCGCTCGACCCGGCTCGACCGCCACCCGCCGTTCCGCACCCAGCGCACCCACATGCGCTGGGTGGTGACGCCGACCGACGCCGACGACGCCGAGGCGACCGGCACGTTCCGGGTCGCCTCGCCGACGCTGCGGGTGCTGGAGCTGGTCGTGCCGCGCGAGCACATCGGCTCGATCGTCGAGCTTTGCGAAGACCTCGCGCTGCACGACTGGCTGCTCACCACGCTGCTGGGGCTGATGGAGTCGAGCCTCACCGGCCCGGGCACCCGGGCGCAGCGGATCGCCCGACTGCGCCCGGCCATCGACACCCTGCTGCATCTGTGGATGCCGGCCGCCCGGGTCGACGAGGCGGTGCTGCCGGTCTGGCGCTCGCTGGAACGCCGGCCCGGCTTCACCCGGCAATGGGACGCCTCGGTCAGCCGGATCCGCGACCAGATGACGCTGGGCACGCTCGCGCTGCTCGAGTCGGCTACGGCCTAGTCAGGCCGGCGGGCCGACAGCTCCCGCCACTCGAACGGCCCGACGAGGAGGGCACGCACGCGGTCGTACGCGTCCTCCTCGCTCTCGAACTCGTAGAAGTGGGACGCGCCGTCGGCGCCGCCCGCCCGCTGCTCGACGTGCCAGGTGTCACCGTCGATCCGCAGATAGACGTCGCGCCGCGCGGCGCGGCCCCACTTCCCGTTCCACCAGTGCTTTCGCTGCTCCATGGTGGGAGAGTATCGAACATACGTTCGACTATCGCGAGGTCGGGGGGTTCTCCCTGCCAAGAGTCTGGTCGAGCGCCGAGCGGTACTGACCGGGGACGCGGCCGCCGGCGACCAGGGCGTCACGGATCTCGGTGAGCAGCTTGATCTCTTCGCTCGGAGCGGCGGGCGGGGGCTCCTCGCCGCGGCGGCGGCGCTCGGCCAGCTTGTTCAGCGGGAGGACGACGAGGAAGTAGAGGGTGGCCGCTGTCAGGAGGAACGTGATCACGACGTTGATGAACGCGGCCCAGTCGAACTCGACGCCGTTGACGGTCGCCTTGCCGCCCTTGAGGCCTCCACCGCCGGTCAGCTGGATGAGGGGCTTGAGAAACGAGTTGGTGAACTGCGTGACCACCGCGGTGAACGCGGCACCGATCACGATGCCGACCGCGAGGTCGACCACGTTTCCGCGCATGATGAAGTCTTTGAAGCCCTTAAGCATGGCTCACCCTATTCCCGGGTGGGCGGCTCCAGGAACTTGCCCGCCTCATGTGCGGCTCTGTCCGCATTGCCGTCCCGGATAGCCGCGACCAGTCGAGCGTGATCGATGTGGACGCCCGCCTCCAGCGCCGGCCCGACCGCCGCCGCGACGGACGCCCGGATGGCCGCGCCGACCGACGCGTAGAGCTCGGCGAGCATCGGGTTGTGCGCCGCCGCCACCACGGCGACGTGCAGGTCGGCGTCCGCCTCGACGAAGACCTCGGCCCGGCCGGTCTGCCAGGCCAGGTCGCGCGCCACGAGCGCCGCGTCGAGCCGGTCCAGGTCTTCCGGGGTACGCCGGAGCGCCGCCAACCGGGCCGCCTCGACCTCGAGGGCCCGCCGCACCTCGATGGTGTGCCCGACGTCGGCGGCCCCGAACTTGCGGGCGACGACACCGGTCAGCTCGTCGGTCGACCGCACGTAGGTGCCGGAGCCCTGCACGCACTCGAGCACCCCGGCGTGGGTCAGCGCGCGGACCGCCTCGCGCACGGTGTTGCGCCCGACGCCGAGCAGCTCCACCAACCGGGGCTCGGTGGGGATTTTCGCGCCCACCGGCCACTCGCCCGCCTGGATCTGCTCGCTGAGCTGCGAGATCACCTGTTGCACCAGGGTCGAGCGTGGATTGAGTGTCATGCGTAACATCACCCCACCATAAATCGTCCCATGATTCTAGGCTGTAGGTCGTGACCGCTCCCACTGCCGCCCCACAGCCCGTCGCCCGCTCCCGCAGCATCCTGCTCGTGCTGGTCGGCATCGTGATCGTGGCGGTCAACCTGCGGGCGGTGGTCACCTCGCTCGGCGCCCTGCTCGACGAGGTCCGCGACGGCCTGCACCTCTCCGGCGCGCTCGCCGGCGTGGTCACCACCGTGCCCACGATCGCGTTCGCGGTCTTCGGCGCCACCACGCCGTGGCTGGTCCGCCGGGTCGCACCGGCCCGGCTGCTGGTCGGTGCGATGGCGGTGCTGACCCTCGGCCAGCTGCTGCGGGTGCTCACCGACTCGGCGGCGGCGTTCATCGGGTTCAGCGCGCTGGCCCTGGCGGGCATCGCCGTGTCCAACGTGCTGCTGCCGATGATGGTCAAACAGCACTTCCCGGACCGCCCGGGCCTGGTCACCGGGGTCTACACGCTGTCGATGTCAGCCGGTGCGGCCGCCGCGTCGGCGGCCGCCGTGCCGGTCGCGCACGCGTTCCACTCGTGGCGGGCCGGGCTCGGCGTGTGGGCGCTGCTCGCCGTGGTGGCCATCGTGCCGTGGCTGCCGGCCGCGCTGCGGCGGGGCCAGCAGGCCATGCGGCGGCCCGGCCACCACCCGGGTGCCCGGATCCGCCCCGCGCGCACCCGCATCGGCTGGGCCATGGCTGTCTTCTTCGGCATGCAGTCGATCGCCGGGTACGCCACGATGGGCTGGCTGGCCCAACTGTTCCGCGACTCGGGCTTCAGCCCGTCGACCGCCGGCCTGCTGCTGGCCGGGGTCACCCTGTTCGCGTTGCCGTTCGCGCTGTTGATGCCCACGCTGGCGGGCCGGATCCGCCGGGTCGACGTGCTGATCCTGGGCCTGACCGTGCTCTCCGGAGTCTCGTACGCCGGACTGGCCCTGGCACCGCACGGTGGTGCCGTGCTCTGGGTCACCCTGATGGGCATCGGCCAGACGGTGTTCCCGGTGAGCCTGGTCGTGATCGGCCTGCGCGCCCGCACGCCGGAGGGGACCGTCGCGCTGTCCGCCTTCGCGCAGAGCGTGGGCTACACGCTCGCGGCGCTCGGACCGCTGCTGGTCGGGATCCTCTACGAGGCCACCGGCGCGTGGCTGGCGCCGCTCGGCGTGCTGGCCGTGGCGCTGGTGGTGCAGGGCGCGGCGGGCGTGCTGATCAGCCGGCCGCGGTACGTCGAGGACGAGGCGCACGCGCCGGGCGCGCACGAGCCGGTGGAGGCCGTCGAGGCGACGCCGGCGGCCGTGCTGGCCGAGACGGGCCCGCTGGCCGAGCCGCTGCGCGAGGCCGCTTAGCCGGCGGCGGGCTCGGCGGCGTCCGCGTCGACCGCCTCGTCGACGGTCGAGTAGGTGTGCAGCACCTCGACCAGGCCACTGACCTCGAGGATGCGGCGCACGCCACGCTGCGGCGCGGCCAGCCGGACGACTCCGCCGGCATCGTCGGTGCTGTTCTTCGCCCGGACGAACACGGACAGTCCGGTCGAATCGCAGAACGAAACCTCGGTCAGGTCGAAGACCAGCCGTGACAGGCCCCGGTCGAGCAGGTCGGTGATCTGGTCCTGCAGCGCGGGCGCCGTGGCCATGTCCAGCTCGCCGCCAACCGACACCACGACGACATCGCCGCGCTGTTCCGTGCCCACCGTCAACGACATGCTCGACCTCCTGTATCCGGGGGAACGGTACTCCACCGGATGGAAGGAGGGCACCCGCCTCGCCCCACACAGTGAACGGCCCGGGTGCCTGCCGTGGCTGTGCTGTCCCTCGGCAGGCCCCCGGGCCGACTGCGCGCGCTGCCGGTCAGGCAGCCTTGCCGCGCAGGGGAGCGAGCGCCCGGCTCCACTCGACGACCTGGTCCAGGGTCGTGTGGAGCGCGTCGGCCTGGTGCTCGCCCGGCTTGAAGGTGCTGAAGTTCTCGAAGTCGTGGAACAGCGAGAGCATGACCTGCGAGCGCACGTCGGCCAGCTTGAGCTCACCGGCGACGAGCCGGAGGTTCTCGACGGCGCGGGCGCCACCGATCGAGCCGTAGCTGACGAACCCGACCGCCTTGTTGTTCCACTCGGCGAACAGGAAGTCGATCGCGTTCTTCAATGCGCCCGAGGTGGCGTGGTTGTACTCGGGGGTCACCATCACGAAGCCGTCGAACGAGGCGATCTTCTCCGCCCACGCCAGCGTGTGCGGCTGGGTGTACTGGCCCATGCTCGGCAGGCCGATCTCGTCGAGGTGCGGGAGCTTGTAGTCCAGCAGGTCGACGAGCTCGAACTCGGCGTCGCTGCGCTTGGCGGCGTGCTCGTACACCCACTTGGCGACGGCCTCGCCGTTGCGGCCGGGGCGGGTGCTGCCGAGGATGATTCCGATTCTGGTCGTCACGATGTGTTCGGTCCTTGCTCACGGGGAGGACTCGGGGTAAGTCCTTGCTTCGTCAAGCAAACATACGAACAGTTCCTTGCATGAGCAAGTATCATGGGCCTATGCCTCCGGTCACAGAGCAGCGGGACGCGCCGCTGAACGTCGACGAAGAGCGGCTCGTGCGCACGCTGGGTCGCGTGATGATCGTGTTGCCCAAGCTCCTGGATCACGACCTGCGCGAACGGGCGGCCATCTCGCTGACCGAATACAGCATCCTGATGCACCTCTCGGAGGCGCCCGACCAGCGGATGCGGATGAACGAACTGGCCGCGGCGAGCGACCTGTCACTGAGCGGGATGACCCGCGCGGTCGCCCGGCTGGAGTCGGAGGGACTGGTCGTCCGCATCCGGTGCGGCGAGGACGGGCGCGGCTGGTTCGCGTCGCTGACCCCGGCGGGGCTGCGGCGGCTCCAGGACGCGTACCCGACCCACCTGTGGTCGACCCGGCGCCGCATCATCGACCACTTCGCCGACGCCGACCTGCCGGCCCTGATCGAGGCGCTGGACCGGATCGGCTGCCGTGGCGAGACCCCGCCGTTCCTGGCGCAACCGCGTTGACGGCGCGCCGGCGACGCGCATGACACGATGATCCTATGTGTTATGGCGACGACGCCCGCCCGCCGCAACCGCCGAACCCCGGCCCGGTCGGCGAGCACGGCTCGGTGGTTCTCCAGTCCGACGACGGCACGTCCTTCGGTGGCTACTTCGCGCACCCCGCGTCGGGCCCGGCGGCACGCGGGATCGTGATCTTCCCGGACGTACGCGGCCTGCACGTCTTCTACCAGGAACTGGCGCGGAGCTTCGCGTCCGCCGGCCTGTCGGCGCTGGCGTTCGACTACTTCGGCCGGACGGCCGGCATCGGCACGCGGGGCGAGGACTTCTCGTATCGCGAGCACGTCGACGCGCTCGACTTCCCGACGCTGGCCGCGGACGGCTCGGCGGCCGGTGCGTGGTTGCGGTCGCACGGCGTCTCGGCCCTGTTCACCGTCGGCTTCTGCTTCGGCGGCGCGATGTCGTGGCGCCAGGCGGCCACGGGCGACGACCTGCGTGGCTCGATCGGCTTCTACGGCATCCCGTCGCGGGTGAGCAGCGTGGTCGACCAGATCGCCGCACCGCTGCAGATCCTGGCCGCGGGCCAGGACTTCACGCCGGTGGCGGAGGTGGAACAGTTCGCCGACCGGGTGCGCGGTCACGGCGTCGACGTGCGGATGACGGTGTATCCGGAGGTCGGCCACAGCTTCTTCGACCGCGCCTTCGGCCAGCACCAGACGGAGGTCGCCGACGCCTGGCGCCAGATGCTCACCTTCATCAACGACAAGGCCTGATTGCCCCATAAAAGGGGACTAAAGTATAAGGTCATGGCCTTGCAGACGCGGATGGTGACGATCGACTGTGCCGACCCGGCGCGCCTGGCCAGCTTCTGGGCGGCCGCGACGGGCCTGCGTGAGTCCTGGCGGCACGAGAACGACTTTCTGATTCTCGGTGAGACGCCGGGTTTGTGCCTGGGCTTCCAACGCGTGCCCGAGCCGAAGACGGTCAAGAACCGGGTCCACCTGGACTGGAGCAGCGACGGCGACGCCGACGCCGAGATACAGCGCCTTCTGGACCTCGGCGCCACGGTGGTCGACCATCAGACGATGCCGCAGGGGTTCGGCTGGACAGTGCTCGCCGACCCCGACGGCAACGAGTTCTGCG